>CAYMQW010000168.1:0-5706 GCA_964392595.1 uncultured Nitrospiraceae bacterium | reverse complement strand
ATACAGATGGCTCTTTCTGGGCAGATTTATGCCGGGAGGGGTGAGTAGTTACCTTTTTCAATTGAAAGCCACCCGTGCCGAAGTTGAGCTGGAAATGGCTTAGTCCCAACGACAACTGTTAAAATTTTTCTCTCCGCAAGATGGGGTGGTGACATGGATTCCACGAATGATTGGCGAAGTGGTGGATCACAATGACACCATTTTAACGCTGTCGGACCCCCAATCGGTTTGGGTCGAAGCCTATTTGAAGGGGACGTATTAGCCCAACTCCGGCCCAATCAAGAAGCTTGGATAAAAATTGATGGCGTGACCGAGGGGTATCTTCCAGGCCGGGTTTCGGTCGTGTACCCACCCGAGAGGGATGCTGAGCGAGCGATCAGAGTGGGGCCGGCCCAGGCGCGCACTCCTGCCCATCTAACCCATTTAACCCATCCCGTGAAAATCACACTTTCAGAGGACATCCCAACCGATATCAGGCCGGAAATGCTTGCCACCGTTCGGATTGCCCGTCACTAACTCGTCGCTAGTTGCTAGCGTAAAAACCAGTCGCTAGTTACTGGTTAAGAAAAAATTGTTGGTCGTTAGTGACTTTTTTTGCTAGCAACCAGCAACTAGCGACATGAAACGGCCTTTGAGTATTTCTGCACCCTTCGATACATTACGGTAATGGTTCAACTGGGTTGTCTGTATCACGCCTTCAAACATTCCTCCCACCATGTAAAACCGTATCGTGATCCTCCCACTTTGTGTGTGTATAAATGAAAACCATTACCGCACAAGACCTCTATAATCTCACCAAATGCCATCATCGTGTGTACCTTGATAACAATGGCAACCCCGAAGAAAAAGGGGAAGTCGGCTCGTTTGTGAAGCTTCTCTGGGAATTGGGGTTGCAAACCGAGCGCGAGTATATCGCGAGTATCGGGGATATTCCTGTAGAAGATTTAGGGGTTCTGTCTGTTGATCAAGCTTTTCATGAAACCGTCCGGTTGATGCACGACGGGGCTCCCCTAATTTATCAAGGTTGTTTGATCGATGGGCCCTATGTCGGGCGCCCGGATTTGCTCGTGAAGCGGGAGGAGGGGGAGTCTCAGTTTGGGGCGTATCTGTATGAGGCCATTGATATTAAGGCAGGCAGAGGGTGGGAACGAGCCGAAAGCCGAAAACCAAAATTCAAGGAACACTATGCATTTCAGATTCTGTTTTATCGGATGCTGTTGGAACATATTCAGGGTGCCGTTGTTCCACTGGGTCGGATCATCAATATTGATAAACAGATTGAAGAGTTTGATCCCATGAGTTTTGAATTGCCGTTCCAAGCGGCGTTAGAGATAGCCTCCCAGCTTGTTCAGGGTAAGGAAACCTCCGAGCCAGTCCTGGGGAGCCAGTGTCTCTTGTGCGAGTGGTTTCGCCGGTGTTATCGGTGGGTCAAGACGCACGATGATCCATCAGGGTTATTTTTTGTCGGGAAGCAAAAGTTTCGTCTCAAAGAAGTCGGGCTTCGGACAATCCATGATATAGCGAAAATGGACGTGCCTGAGTATCTCACCCCAGGGAACAAAATCCCGCGGATGGGAGAAAAAGCTTTAACACGGATGAAAGAAAGAGCCGGGGTTATGCTATCAGGGAAGCCGTGGATTCGGCAGGGGTATTCTTTTCCTCAAACCGAGCGAGAGATTTACTTTGATATTGAAGACGATCCGACGCAGGGGGTGACCTATCTGTTTGGTCTTCTAATCCACGATCCGAAGGCCCCTCCCGATTTTCAATATTTCGTGGCGCGCGACCCTGAGGAAGAAGAACAGACGGTTCGGGCATTTTGGGACTTTGTCGCATCAGCCGGCGATGTGACGTATTATGTCTATTCGCACAAAGAACGCAGTTCGTTGCGGCAGTTGATGGAGCGATATGGATTAGACCAAGAGGTCTTCAATACCTATGTCGAACGAGAGTATGATCTGTATTCCGATTTAATTGTGACCTATTCCGATTGGCCCACCTTTTCCTACAGCATTAAACAGATTGCCAAGCAGATTGGGTTCCGTTGGCGGGACACCGATCCTTCTGGAGCAAACTCCATTGCATGGTACAACGAGTACCTGGCCCATCCCGAGCAGGAGCAACTGTTGACCAGAATTCTTCATTACAACGAAGATGATTGTCGTGCCATGGTCGCACTGAAACAGTTTTTTGAGAAGCACTCGAATGAAGTTGAACCGGACGCGGAATAGAGGGTGAAACGCACCAATTGGCAAGCCCTTAGGTTTTGCCTGCGCTTCCTTTGCCTCGATGATTGAGCATCCAGTCTTGAGCATTCAGCGGGGTGACTTGCGGTCCGGGTTGTAGACGTTCATAGCGACCATCGGCGCACAGGCGCCGGGTCTTCACATTATCACGTAGGCAAATTTCCAAAAGGTCGTGCAATAGGGTTTCGCGAAGGCGAGCCGATTCTACCGGAAAGAGCACCTCGACCCTCCCGTCCAAATTTCGAGACATCAAGTCCGCACTCCCTAGAAACACTTCGTCTTGGCCTCCATTTCGAAAATAATACATTCTCGCATGTTCCAGGAAGCGCCCAACGATCGAGGTGACAGTAATGTTGTCACTGACTCCGGGAATGCCTGGACGTAAACCACATACTCCTCTGATTTGCAGGTCAATTATTACGCCAGATTGGGAAGCCCGATAGAGTGCTTGAATGCAAGACCTGTCGGCCAAGGCATTCATTTTAAAGACGATCCGCCCATCCTGGCCCGTCTGTTGGTGAACGATTTCCCGATTGATGCGTTCGAGGATTTGTTCTCGCATCATGCGTGGGGCTACAAGGAGTTTGTTATAGGTGGCTTTGCGCGAATATCCAGTGAGTGCGTTGAATAAATCTGATACATCGGCTCCGACCGCAGGATGACAGGTGAAAAAACTCAAGTCCGTATACATACGACTGGTCACGGGATTGTAATTACCTGTTCCCAAATGAATATAGCGCCGAATGCCGTCTTCGTCCCGACGGACGACGAGGCACATCTTGGCGTGGGTCTTGAGACCTAAGACCCCATGCACGACGTGCACACCTTCCGCTTCGAGCTTTCGCGCCCATTCGATATTATTTTCTTCATCGAACCTGGCTTTGAGCTCAAAGAGGACCGCCACCTGCTTGCCGTTTTGTCGGGCTTCCATCAGGGCATCCACGATAGCCGAATTCGATCCTACACGATACAAGGTTTGTTTGATCGCCAACACGTTGGAGTCGCTAGCGGCTTCACGAATAAAATCCACCACCGGCATGAAATTATCATACGGGTGATACAAGAGAACTTCTTCGCGTCGGATTATGGAAAACAAGCTTTCGCCTTTCTGAAGAATATCTGGGGTGGCAGGGAGAAAGGGAGGGAATTTGAGATCAGGCCGTTCGATCTTCGTTAATTCCATGAGGTTGGAGAGCCCAAGCGGCAGATCTTGGGTATACACCTGATAGGGGGCCAAGTTCAGATTCCGCACAAGCACTTCCCGAATGCTATCCGGGGTGGATTGGTCCATTTCCAAACGAACGACCGATCCGAAATGTCGTTGATCGATCTGTTCTTCGATCGTTTCCAAAAGATCAGCGGCTTCGTCTTCTTCGACTTCAAAATCTGCATCGCGGGTTATTCGGAAAGGGTATGCGGCAATGATCTTTAACCCGGGAAACAGGAGCCCAATATTCGCGGCCACCACTTCCTCAAGCCAGACGAAGTTGTTCTCGGCTAATTCGGTCAAGCCAAGTTGTTCGCTTTCCGTAACCATATCTTCGTTGGGAATGCGGAGCAGGCGTGGAAAGGTGTCGGGGATTTTGACTCGAGCGAAACACTCCCCTCGCTCTGGATCCTTGGCCACAACCGCTAGATTAAAACTTAGGTTCGAAATATGCGGAAACGGATGTGCCGGATCAAAGGCCAGAGGAGTTAGCGTGGGAAAGATTTCCCGTGAAAAATAGCGTCGCAAGAGTTGTCGCTGTTTGGGCTGAAGTTGGTTGTAGCGCAGGACATGGATGCCGGATAATTCAAGCTTAGGCAGAAGGTCGTGTTGCCAACAACGGGAAAAACGAGTGAGTTGACCCATCAATTCCTGACGGACCCCCGATATTTGCTCGGACGGTGTCATGCCGTCCGGCGGAGCTTCCAGGACCCCACCAGTTAATTGTTGACGGAGACCAGAAATCCGAATCATAAAAAATTCATCAAGATTGCTGGAAAAAATGGAGAGGTATTTGACCCGTTCAAGGAGAGGTAGCTCAATATCTTCAGCTTCTTCCAGCACGCGGCCGTTGAATTGGAGCCAACTCAACTCTCGATTGATGTAGAGCCTCGGGGCATCGAGGTCGACAGGTTTAGATGCGATCTTTACCTGTGTGGGAGCTGGACTGGTTGGCATGGCTTCGACCTTGGTCGCATCACTTCAAGACAATTGGTTCCGAGTCAACATAGGACTCGTGATATTCAGGTTCAGATTGTGGTTCTTCTTGCATCTATCCATATATCGGTTGTTCTTGATAATTGATTAACAATTTCTGACGATTTTGAAGAACTAGCCAGCACCCTGTGGTCACCTACACATTGGGCCCCAAATCCATAGGAAATGTGACGTGAGGGCCTGGGTTGTGATGATGGAGCGAAGTAGGAGAAAATAGCACTGGTAATTCTGGGCTAGTTGCTCATCGCCAATTGCTGGTCGCTGGGAAAGAAAGCTGTTGGTCGGTGCTCATTTTTTTTACTAGCGACGAGCAATTAGCGACAAATTATTAATACGGTACAAACCCAGGACGGGCTTAAGACATGACCTCATTGGACTTAGAAGCATTATTGACTCTTTCCCTAGAAGCGGCCCAAGCACCAGCTGAAAAAATCATACAGTGGTTTGAGGCGGACAGGTTATCAGTTGAACGCAAAGGCGATGGATCTCCAGTCACCATTGCTGATCGTGAGGCGGAACAAACCATTCGACAGATTTTATCCGAGCATCCCCTGGCTTCCTCATTTGACATTCTTGGGGAGGAATACGGGCAAAAAGAACAAGGTGCCCGATACCGGTGGTTGATCGATCCCATTGATGGCACGCGATCGTTTGTCAATCATATTCCATTGTTTGGCACCATCGTGGCATTGGAAGATACCGTGGAACGAACCACGTTGATCGGGGTGATTCATCTGCCGGTGTTGCAACGAACGTATGCGGCTGCTCGTGGATTCGGTGCTCATTGCAATGGGGCTTCTCTTTCGGTCGCTCCACCCAAGCCCATTGAAGAGGCAATGATTGCAACCGGAGACATCGCCCAATTCATGAGCGTGGGACGGGAGAACACCTACAAGGCATTAGCCGAAATTTGTCCCTATTTACGCACCTACACCGATTGCTTCGGTCATACGTTGGTGGTAAGCGGGGCGGTGTCCGCCATGCTCGATCCTGCCCTCAATCCATGGGATGCCATGGCCACGCAGGTATTGGTTGAGGAAGCCGGCGGCACAATGATCATGCGGCCATCGACAATCTCCAACAAAGTCGATGTGCTCTTTGGCACCCCAGCAATGGTCGAGCAGTTGGAAAAACTCGTCGAGTTTTGATGGTGTTCAGGTTTCTCCAATAGCGCATCACTCTCGCAACCGATCATTTTTTTCCTATGGGAATGTTGAAAAAAGCCGCCAGCGGCGTTCTCGCCCTTTTGCCGTGCTC
>CAYMQW010000167.1:0-5716 GCA_964392595.1 uncultured Nitrospiraceae bacterium | reverse complement strand
AGGGCATGCTTTTTTGAACATTCCCTTCCCCTGACGATGCGCGTGGCTCATCTGAAGCCTTTTATTGGTTATTGACGTAAAACATTCAACAGCCCCATAAGACGTAAAGGTTGGAATGCCATTAGTGTTTTTTTGACATGACTATGTCCATCATCCATATGCCTTCCATCAACAAAAGGATAAAGTTGACACCTAGGAATGGCGTTGACTAGACTCCTAGAATAGAGATAGTTTCTAGCCCAAGGATGGGGTTTCATTGCTGAGGAGAAATTCATGGGTAAAAAGCGTTCATTAAAAGATGATTTGGGCACGTTAAAGAAAAAAGTCACGGAAGGTTGTGCCAAAAGCGAGAAAACCGATGGTGATACCGTTTTGCGGAGCCTCCGCAAACGTCTTAAACGTGTGCAGCGAAAAATCAGTTCTCGGGCGGCTCGTATTGCACAAGCGGCAGGTAAAAAGAAGGCGAAGGCCTAAGATGTCTTAGAGTCAAAAAGATCAAACGAGGGTTCAGTCATACCGTGAGGTGCGTGAAAGGGGAGTCGTGTTATGAGTGAAGATCTCAAATCTTCATCGGAAGAACCGGTAGCTGAAAATCCTGAAACACAGGGCACCGACGATTCAGATCAGGTTGTCACGGATGACATGGTCGATGAATTCTCTGATTCCATTATGGATGGAGAGATCGAGGCTTCAGCTGATGTGGAAATAGTGGAAGGGGAAACGGAAGAGGAAACGGAGGAAGACGCCGAGTACGAGCTTGAAGAAGAAAAAGTCAAAGATGAGATCGACATTCAAATCGATTTACTGCAAGACACCGATTGGGTGGTCCGACGCGAAGCGGTCATCACATTGGGCGAAATGGCCGATGAACGGTGTGTGGAACCGCTGGTTCGGGCGCTGCGGGATGGAGACTGGCAAGTTCGGGAAGCCGCAGTGGAGGCTGTGAGCGATATTGGGCCGCCAGCGGTGGACCTGCTCCTTCGGTTTGTACGGGACTGGGAATCTCGAAAATACGTCATTCGGACACTTGGAAGGATTCACGACGAACGCGTACTTGATCCGTTAATCTCGTGGCTGAAAAGCGATGAGTTCAAAGATGATGCCACGCGCGCGCTTGTGGATCTTGGACAACCTGCTGTTCCCAAACTCATTGAAGCGCTGAGTCACCGCGATGATTTCGTCCAAAAACAATCCATCCTTGCTCTGGGAGACATCCAAGATGCTCAGGCCGTTGATCCACTTATTGCGTTGCTTCAAGATCAAGATTGGATGGTTCGTTTGACCGCCGCATCCTCATTGGAAAAAAATCGGAGATCTTCGGGGACGAGCAGCTATCAAACCCCTGATGAAAGACCCGGATATTGTCGTGCGCATGCGGATCGAACGGATTCTCGCTTCTTGGAAAAACGATCAGGTCAAGGATAAGGATATGGAAAAAGAGGCGGCTAACGCCTGAAGAAAAGACGTTATTCGTGAAGCGTTTGAATCGAGTCGGTCTCTATTCCGGCCTTTTCTTATTCCTGTGAAATGAGTGCGTCGAGTTCTTCTTGCGCCTCATTAATTTTGTCCTGAGACACCTCTTGGCCTGCAGCCAAGGACTCTTTGATATCGTTGAGTTTTGACATCAGTCCATCAATGACGACCTGAGAGGTTTTCTTTCCCTGGATTCCCACCGCGTTTTTTAGATGTTCCAACGCTTCTCCCAGTTCTTCCGCAGCCTCACCATATTCGCCATTCAAGATTTCCGCTTTACCCTCAAGAAAGCGAGACTTGGCCTCTAGAAATTCACGCTTGAGGTCTAGCTTTCCATCCTCCAATCCCAAGGTCCGTTCCACCACATCTTCCGACATGGTCCGTAATGTCCGTTTCACATCCTCAGGGGGCTGTTGGCCAACGTAATAGCCAGCCCAAAAGATTCCTCCCAAAAGGAGCAGTATGCCCACAAATTTAATCATCAGGCCTCATCAAAGTGACAGTGTTGGAATAAGTTCCGTAAACTCGAAATACAAATCTCGAATTTCGAAACGAATTCAAAATTCTCAATTCGAATGTCCCAATCAATTCATTGAATCTTTGTTGTAGATTTCCAGTTTCGGATTTAGGATTTGTTTCGGATTTCGAGATTCGAGTTCTGGCATTATTCTTGGGATACTATGATCTGATCGTGGAAGAATGCAAATAAAAAAAAGACCAGCGAGTCTGGTCTTTTTTAAGAGATACGTGTTGGCGAATACGTGTGATTGTTCCGAAATCGTTAACGCACCTGTTCGAATGATTGAACGGGATTTTTGCTGGGATGCTCCATGGCATAAAATTGGTGGACATAGTCCTTGAGCATGCGTCTGGCACTAAATCGTGGGGCATTCGTTCGAATCGCATTTTTCACAATTTTCACCCAACCGTGAGGAATCCCATCTTGATCGCGCTGGTAGTACAAGGGAATGACTTCTTTTTCTAGGAGATGCAAGAGGGCTTCTGCGTCATGGCGGTCCTGAGCATCTTCCTCCAATGCCTCTGTAGCAAACGGAAACGCCCAACCATTGGTTCCGTCATAGCCTTCCTTCCACCAACCATCCAAGACGCTCAAATTGGGAACCCCGTTGAGGGCAGCCTTTTGTCCGCTCGTACCGCTGGCTTCCAATGGCGGACGGGGATTGTTCAGCCATACATCGACACCTTGAACGAGAAACTTGGCCACATGCATATCATAATCTTCGAGAAAGGTGATGTGCCCGCCAAAGTCATGTTGTTTGGCAAATTGATAGACTTCGTGGATGAGTTCTTGCCCAGGTTTGTCCGCGGGGTGGGCTTTGCCGGCAAACACAAATTGAACCGGCTGCCAGGGGTTTTGGAGGAGCGCTTTTAAACGATCCTGATCATAAAATAACAAGTTGGCCCGTTTATAGGTGGCAAACCGACGACCAAAGCCAATGGTCAAGGCATACGGATTGAGCAGGGCTCCCCCAGCGATGACCTGTTGTGCCTCTAAGCGGCCCGTGGTCCAGCCTTTTTGTATCCGCTGTCTGATGAAACTCAGCAGCTTCCGTTTGAGAAATTGCCGGACTTCCCAGACGTCCTGATCAGGGATATCCAGTACACGATGCCACAGCGCTGTATCGTCCGACTGATCCTGCCACTGTGGTCCTAAATGCTTCGCATACAGATGGCTCATCTCGGGAGCAATCCACGTGGGGACGTGGACACCATTGGTCACGTATTGAATGGGAACTTGATCTTCAGCCTGTTCAGGCCACATGCTCCGCCACATGTTTCGTGATACTCGTCCATGTTCTTCACTCACCCCATTGACACATGAAGAAAACCGAATAGCGAGTGCCGTCATGTGAAATCGGCCAGAAGATTCCTGAGGGTGCTGCCCTAATTGAAAAAAGTCCTCTCGGCTTAATCCCATGTCTTTCCAATAAGAGGAAAAATAGTTCTCCATGAGTTCTTCGGAGAAGACGTCGTGGCCCGCCGGAACTGGGGTGTGTGTCGTAAACAAGGAGCTGTCACGAATGTGTTGCAATGCCTCATCGTATGTCTGTCCCTGTTGAAGCAACTCTCGCATGCGTTCGAGATTGAGAAAGGCCGCATGGCCTTCGTTGGCATGCCACATACGTGGTTGAATGCCCAGGGATCGGAATGTGCGAACGCCACCAATGCCCAGAAGAATTTCTTGGGATATTCGGGTTTGCTGGTCCCCGCCATAGAGACGGGCTGACAAGGTTCGATCGTCTGGCTGATTGTTGGCCACATCCGTGTCCAATAAATACAGTCGCACTCGCCCGACTTGAATAAACCACACCAAACAATGAACCGGTCGATCCCCTAATTGCACGGTGATACGACATTGTTCTCCCGTGGGAAGCAAGGCTGGTTGTATGGCTGAAGCGTTTCGATCGAATCGATCATTGATGGCTTCCTGCCAACCATCTGCCCCAATCACCTGGCGAAAGTAGGCTTGGGAATACATGAAACTGACGGCGACCAATGGAATGCCTAAATCACTGGCTTCCTTCAAATGATCACCGGCCAAGACGCCGAGTCCGCCACTATATATAGGGATGGAATTATGAAGGCCGAATTCCGCGGAAAAGTAAGCGATGGGCGCCGTGGCGACATGGGGAAACCGTGAGCCAAACCAATGATCGGTTTTCGACATGTAGTCATCGTAGGCCTTCACTGCGGCTTGGTACTGCCGGGTCAGGACGACATCCTGAGTGAGGTTTGATAACCGTTCAGGCGTGATCTCCTGGAGTAGCTTGACTGGATTATGGTGCGTCTGCCTCCACAATGTCTGATCCAGGCTTTGAAAGACCTGACGAACAACAGGGGTCCAACTCCACCAGATGTTCATGGAGAGCTCGTGTAAACGAGAAAAGTGAGCCTTAGGATCCGTTGCTTGTGGTTGTGTGGTGTCGTGCATAGTCAAGTCCCCCATTGCATAGAAATTCGGTACATTGCCAAGGAGACTTAAGGTGGGGAAGACGGTTGGGGAGGAGCCAGTCCGAGACTAGCGATTTTCATGAGGGTGGCCTGGTTTGAGTCAGATATTTCGATCATTTGAGGCATAGTGGTGATATGCGATGCAAAGAGTCGGAAGATCTGGCAAGTCCAGTGCATTCGCAGTAGATCCGTTTAATCTGGAACAGGGTTCTAAGCATTGCCAGATGGCTGGTTTGATTCTTCAGAGACCTTTGAGGAGAGCACGGCAAATCGATCCCCTAGGATTTGAGCGACCCAATTCATATGCGTGGTTAATTCCTTCACATGTTCCGGCCGAAGGTCTTGTCGAAATTGGGGAAACAGTCCCCTGCGGGTTTCGAATGCCTCCCCTGAGATACTTGAGATCACGCTAATGAGCTTGATGGCTTGAGGCCCAGGCGTGGAGGGTTCTGAGGTTCCCGGCCTTGAAGTAGTGGTGTCAGGGCTTGTAGGAGAAGCCTCCGTTTGAGAGGGAGCAGATTCGGAATTCTCCTGTCCGGTTTTTCCCTCAAACAGGGCTGTCATTGCAGGAATGACGGCCCTCGTACAGAAGGTGGACGCTGAAATAATGGCTTGGTTGTTGGAGGAGCCTGCGCTCCCAGCCACTCGTTCCGCTGCATGTTGGAAAAAGGCGTTACGCGCTTTGGTATCTTCGGAATACACAAACTTGTATTTTTCATAAATCCGCCGGCTGTCCGCAACGGCTTGCCCCACTGAGAGCATGACTTTTTGATCATCAACCTCAGACGAACTCATGGAAGGGGCGATGAGGGTTGTCAGGCGATCGCTTACATGGTCTTCAAGATTATCCATGAATTGTGGCTGCTGTTGAAGTGGGATGTAAAAGGCGGAGACACGGTCGGCAAGGTTGAACATGACTTTCAGAAATTCAAGATAAATTTCCCATTCCTGTTCACGGTTTAACCTGGTGGAAACATCTTGATCACTCCGTTTCACCATCGAAACGGATTCGCGCGCGATACCCAGCATGGTATCCGCTAAGTTTTTGAGAATGGTTTCGTGCTCTTTTGTAACGTCCATGGTGTTTCCAAATGTAGAGTGAAGAAGCCATTATAAACAAATGCGGAAAAGGTGGTGCAAGTGCAACACAATCCGCCCATGGTGGGGATGAACAGCTGTCTTGGGCCGGTCATTGCACCCCTCCGGCCCGTATGTTATACACCTTTCAGCAATGCAAAATGGCCCCCTCACGACGACCTTCCGGTTTTGA
>CAYMQW010000166.1:0-5724 GCA_964392595.1 uncultured Nitrospiraceae bacterium | reverse complement strand
GCGAACTTCCATGCATGAGTGGTATCACAAACAGCTCATGTGGCAAAGAATCCCCCGCCTCCAGCGGGGAGCGCTTTCACCCACGGGCTCACGCCGCGTGGTCCTCCGCGCTAACTTTGATAGAAAACCGGGGAGGCTGGAGGTCATTGCATCTTCTCGAGTATCTGATCTTCTTCCAGGGTATGGTACTGACGATACAGGGAGATGACCATGGTGAGTGATAATCCCAGAGTACTGACTCCGACCACAATCGCCATGAGCATCAACACGTGAGGAAGCGGGTTCGTATATGTTTCAGGACCAAAGGCTATCGCGGAGGGCAAAAGAATCGGGATGGTGCTATCTTTTTTCACGGCCAGCGTAATAAAGAATAAGATAATGCTGGTTTACATCAGGTACATACCGATAAGTTTTTTCACCAAGTTGGGATACACCGTCATGATATACATGCCCAAAAGAAACAAAATGATGAAAACCACAAAGTTGGGACGATGGAGAAGAATGTCGATCACGCTATTTCTCCTTCCCCCGTAAACTATGAAAAATCGAAACAGCGGTTGCGGCAACCGTGATCGTCACCCCAATTTCGATTCCCAAAATACCCCAGTACCTTCGCGCGACCGCGTCTATCCCTGGGATGGGCAGTTCCGCGTAATTTAAAAATTCCGCTCCCAGCAAAAGTGGAACGACGCCAATGCCGGCATAAATCAGAATGCCGACACCGCCCCAGACAATGGCTCGCTGCTCCAACACTGTGCAAAAAATTTGAACGCCAAAAGCCAGTACGAACAAAATGACACTCGCCGCGAATAACATGCCGGCTTGAAACCCTCCACCTGGACTCTCGTGCCCATGGATCAGCACATAGAGAGCGAACAGCTGAATAATGGGCGTAAAATTTCGGGCCAGGGTATGGACGATCACACTATCATGTGGCCGAATCATCTCGTCTCCTTAATAACATCCACCACGCAAGCCCTGCCGTAAAAATAACGGAGGTTTCCCCCAACGTGTCAAAACTGCGGTAGTCGGCTAACACTTCCGTCACCACATTTGGCGTATTTGTATCCTCCAAACTCTGCTTCAAATACAATGGAGACAAATGGGAATTTGCGGGAGAGTTGGGGGCCCGGACCACAGGAAGATCCACGGATCCATACAGAAGAAGAAAGCCCGACATCCCCAGGATCACTAAAGCGCCAATTCGTCGCATAAACCGTTTGGGGACCCTTTCGTGATGGGACGTGAGAAACAAGGCGACCCCAAAAAACACCGTCGGAAGCCCGGCACCAACCACCGCTTCAGGAAAAGCCACATCAACGGCCCCGAAGCCAGCCCAAAGTAGGGCCAAGAAAAAACTGTAGACGGCTAGAATGAGCACACCACCAAAGAGATCATGAATAAATACGGCACCAATGGCCGTCACCACCGCTAACAAGAAGAGCAAATAATAGTCAAACAGACTCACGGTTCTCCTTGGTCCAAGGACGCACACCCGTACGCAACGCCGCTCGTAGGGTCGCATGGGAAATGACTGGATTGAGATGCCAAAGTGTCAGAAGAATCAATAAGGTTTTGAACATCAGCCAGCGTCAGTCCTTGGTACAGAACCACACCGCTTAGGATAAAAAAGGCTCCGACTGTATCCGCAATGCCTGCCGCATAGGAACGAGAAAACACATCGGGCAATCGAATAACTCCAATCGCCGCGACGGTTAAAAAAAAGAGCCCGATACAAATCAATATAGCGTCGAGGCTCAGCATTCTGGCGTTCCCTGGTGCTCTAAATACTTGGCCACGGACAACCCACCCACAATATTGAGCACCGCATATCCAAGAGCAACATCCACAAACATTTCGAGCTGTTCATTGAGACTTCCCAAAATGGTCAGCAAAATAATCGCCTTTGTCGAAATTCCATTGAGTCCGAGAATACGGTCATAGACTGTCGGCCCTCGAAAGACACGAAACATATACACAAGAATAAGACTTGAACCTAAAAACGGCAGTTGCCCGTTGTCTGCCTTGAGGGATTCGCAGTATGGTGGCGGCCATAAAGACTTCTCACACATCCAAACGCACTCATCCTAGGGGTGAATCAATTCGCCGTCCGTCCCACGTTTCCTTCCCCTCGGTTCCCGTCGACCCCTATGGGGGACGGATTCATGGCGAATGGGATCCGCCGGCGGCCGTGACGCCCCTGGGCCAATTGCCCTTGTGTATCGAGTGTCTCAAAACGGCGGACCTGTTTGCTCCCTGAATGCGGGAGTGTCCGTTGACCTACCAGAGTCCCAACGCCCCCCAGCCCGTTGATGTCCTCTGGACGGTCTTGCTCTCCATTCTCTCGGGTCATTATCGGTATGCGCACATCACGACGACTCGGACAGATGGCGTACATCCCACATTGTTGAGGATGACCAACGTCTGCAGTGAAGATTCGGTTCGACGCGCGTTACGGACGCTCACTGAGCCAACCAGTACTCAGTGGCTGCAGACGCATCTCCTGCGGTGTTACGAGCCCTTACTCATGGAACCGTGGATTTTGGATGTCGACGGTGACAGTGAAATCGCTCTATGGGCATCAAGAGGGCGCGGAAGTAGGCTACAATCCGCATAAACCTGGACGCTCCCTCGCATACCTATCATACCTATTTTATCGGGAATCTCCGCCTGGCCTTGGATGTAGAAGTGCGGTCGGGTAAGCAGCCTGCAGCGGCGCATACGCGGCCAGGGTTGTGGCAATTCCTGAAGCGCATACCCTCATCGGCGTGGCCGACTTTTCTGCGGGGCGACTGTGCGTTTGGGACCGATCACCTCATGCGTGAGACGGAAGCCCACGGGCTCTCGTCTCTGTTCAAACTCAAACAGACCAAGCGGGTCAAAGGATTAATTGCGAAACTCTGTGCCGAACCTGTCTGCGCGCGCGCGAGGCAAGGCTGGGACGGGGTGGACACGACGCTGCAGTTCCAAGGCTGGGGCCAGGCCCGCCAGGTGGTGGTGTTACGACGTCGCGTGAAGGGCTCCCTGCTTCTCCGCGACTCCAAACGCACAACGAGGGCAACAAGTGTGGGACTTTGTCGGATCCTTGGAGCCACGCCGGGTCTATGAGTATATCGTCTTGGTGACGACCTTACCCGATGCCCTCGTCGCGCTGGCCCAACACTATCGCGATCGGACTGACATGGAAAATGTGTTTGATGAATTGAAAAACCAATGGGGCTGGGGTGGCTACACAACGAAAGAACTGAAGCGGTGTCAGCTGATGGCCCAACAGATTGCGCTGAGCTCTAACTGGTGGTCGCTGTTCGTGCGATTGGCCATTCCGCGGCATCATGCCGAAGCCGTGATGAGTCGGCCGCTCTTACTCACTGCCGTGGGCAAACAGACGCGGCATCAAGGGCAGACAAAACTGACGTTGACCAGTGCCCCTGCAAAGGCGGGCCAGATCCAACGCGCGTTGCGCGGCCTACGGGCCTTTTTCGAGGAGTGTCGGGCAACTGCGGAGCAGGTGGGGTGGGCTGCCCTATGGCGCAAGATGCTGAGTCGGATATTTGTCGCCTTTCTGCGGGGTCGGCCCCTTCGTCCCCCGCCGCTGCTTCCTCTATCCGATTTAAGCACACGATCCGCTGGGCCGCTTACTGCGTAGAAACCATATTCTAACTGCCGTTTTCAGGTTAAAGAAAACCTCTGAAGAAGGGGAAGAATAACCTGGAAGGTCGAAGCTAACTTGATGCGTATTTTTCTAGCGCAGCGCGACTCAGGACATTCTCAATACTCGAGTGAAGGTGGTGATTGGACTCGACAAACTCTAATCCGGCTTGATGAGATTGGGCCCAAATAACCTTGGCCCGTAGAAAAAGGGGCAGTCCGTAATCAGAAGAATAGAGGGTAAGATCAAGAAGACTGCCTTCTCCAATGGGTTGCTCGAGTTGCTCAAGTGCCATCCCTCTAGGGCTCCAATCACGAATTTTCCCCCAAGACTCGGTTCCAAAAAATTGAATGGCGGCGCGCCCTTGTCCAGGAACACGAGAAATCTGTCGATCATCTCTATCGATGACCGTATGAATGCGCATGAACCGTTCACGGCCCTTCACCCGGAGTTCATCAAGATAGCGTGAGTGGCAGGAGAAGGCCATAGCTTGATGGGTCGATTCGCTCATAACAATCGGCACACGGTACACCTTCGAAAGCTCTTCAAGATTCGCGGCAAGATTCACCGTATCACCAACAGCCGTATAATCAGTTCGTTGGGCTGACCCCATTGTGCCGACTAAGACCTCACCAGTGTGAATGCCAATCCCACAGGCCAAGACGCTGCCATACTGCTTCTGAAAATGTGCGGCAAGACGCCGAAGCCGCCGTTGACAATCCAAAGCCGTGTGCACAGCTCGACGTGCATGATCGGGCTGTGAATGTGATGCATTAAACAAGGCCATGACAGCATCCCCCATGTACTTATCAATCGTCCCACCATGGAGGACAACCGCCTCTGTCATTTCTGTGTAATACTCACCTAAAAAATCACAGACTTCTTCAGGGGATAAGGTCTCAGCCATTCGGGAAAATCCACGAATATCCGCAAACAATACCGTGACTATTCGGCGCTGTTGAGAAACAGACCGCGGCGAATACTTTGAGGAGGGTAGGGCTGTATGAGGAGAGGAACACTCAGCAGTATAACCAGCAAACTTAGATGTCTCTTGAATCAGTCCCTTGGTGAAGAACGCGGCACACCCAAACACCAAAGCCAAAGGAACAGGGACAAGATCCATCCATAAAATTGTATGGGCGACCAACCCATAGGCCGTAGCCAAATACGCGACTCCTAGCAGTCCTACCATCCCAACACCAAGGACACTCCCCAAACGACTGGAAAGCCAAACAGCAACAAGACTCCCGACGAGAATTAAGAACAGCATGACGGGTTCGGATACTCGAGTGGGAAAGGGCGAAGGGGTTTTCCCAGCCTGGCTCCAAAAAGTCATGGCCTCATTTTTCCAAGCCATCCGGGTGGTAGGTGAACTAGGAACCTTATCCCCCGAAATAGTGTAGGCATTTGCCAACACTTTGCTCCACCTAAGGGCACAGGGAGGGGTACAGAATTCGTTCTTAAAAAAATTGGGATCAGTTTGTTGAAGAAAGTCCCTTGGAACCCTTAAAGGAACGAAATGGTTGTCCATAGGAAGGGGAGAAAATTCTATGGCATCCGGCTGAATAGATCCTTGAACGCGAAGTTGCGCATGGAGGCCCCATTGTTCAATGGGTTCAAATGCCCCACCAATAAAGGCTACAGTAACCGTCATGGCCACCAGCAGCCCCTGAAATATCAGAACAAACGTTGGTTTAAACGGATTCACGAAGGAGCGAGCATGCGACCACGTCATGGTCGTCAAACAACGCTTCCAATGCTCGGGCAAGAAAAAGAAAAACAGGACTAGAAAAATAAGAAAACTCGCAAGGTTAAGGGTGATCCCCAGAACACGGCATTTGCTCTAATTTGTATTGAGCAATTTTTATTCCTTGCGGATACATCGCTCTAATCCATTGAAAGTGCTAGAGATTTGAAGTTGGTGAAAATTAAAGGACTCTAGAGACATCAAAAAAATGGAAAAAGCGTATCAAAAATGAGACACAGATGTAGGGTATAGCCTACGATTTATTTAAAAGAGAGGTAACTACTCAGGTGTGCTGCTCTTTGTCATGAATTGTGCCGGCAGGAAGGGG
>CAYMQW010000165.1:0-5744 GCA_964392595.1 uncultured Nitrospiraceae bacterium | reverse complement strand
AGTGGAAAGTAAAAACGGGGCGATCGTTCGGAAACAGCGGGGCTACGTCCACATCTCCCAACCGTGGGCACCCCAGCTCTACACCTTCCATCGCGACCACCTCACTGCCTACAGCAACTTTCACCGGCCCTGTTTTTTCCGGTCGTCATGATTGACGCCAATGGCAAGTCGCGAAAGCGCTATCCCTATAAGGCGATCATGCCCCCCCTATGAAAAATTCACACCCCGGCCTAAGTCCGAGCAGCACCTCAAACCCGGAAGGACAGTTCAACCACTCGATGACATCGCCACCGCCATCAGTGATAATGGGGCCGCCAAACACTTGAACGCGGCCAAACACAAACGCTATCAAACCATCTTTGAACAGAAACATCGGACAGCCTGATGACTCAGGCTCATGGCTCGTATCACTTCCCAACTTTCAGTATCATTTATGGATTAGAAAATGCTGTCCTGGCACTCATATTGCGTTCTGGTCTGCCTTGTGTTGAGATGATGAAAACGGAATTGATGACATAGATTTGACATGTACCTTTACTAATCAGGCTCTAGAGAAGGGATCCTTACCCATGATGGATTTATCTAGTCCGACTGTTGGTCACCGAATCAGACAAGTGGTGATAGGGTTGGGGTCGTTGCTCGTGGTGTGCTTGATGGCCGTTCCTGGTATGAGCCTGGCGGGAGTGATTGAGGACGATATCGGTGCGCTTCGCAAAGATATGCAGGAGATGAAGAAAGATCTGGCTGAAATAAAAAAGCTTCTTCAAGGGGCGCTCAAGAAGGCACCGCCCCCAGCAAAGGCCAGCGCGACTGTGGGCTTTCGTGGCCGGCCTATGTTAGGGCAGGCCGATGCGCCAGTGACGATTGTCGAGTTTTCAGATTATCAATGTCCGTATTGTAAGCGTTTTTTCACTCAAGTGTTTTCGCAGCTGAAACGCGACTATATTGATACGGGCAAGATCCGCTATGTGTTTCGCGATTTCCCTCTGACGCGGATTCACCCCCAAGCGCCGAAAGCTCATGAAAGTGCGCATTGTGCTGGGGAGCAGGATCAATATTGGGAGATGCACGACATCTTATTTCAGAATCAAAAAGATTTTTCCCTTGTCGCTCTTTCGAGCTATGCCGGTGACCTTGGGCTTGATGTGGATGCGTTTGATGCCTGCTTGGAAGGCGGACAGCATGTAGCGGCCATTCAACAAGATAGCCAGGATGGTGCCAAGGCCGGGGTGCGTGGCACCCCGTCATTTATTATTGGAAAGAGTGGCACCGGCGACACGATCAACGGGACCATCGTTCGTGGCGCGCAAGCCTTCGCCAAGTTTCAGCAAGTGATTCAGGCGGTCCAAAAGACCTCTCAAGCGAAAAACTGAGAATCTTCATCAACCAACCTCTACGCCTCTACATTATTCCAACTTTTCTGTCGTGTCATCCGTACCGGTGGGTTTAAGCCGATATCGACCATTGCCCTCAGGTTCTCCTGAGGATGGTTGAGTTTTGATTTCCCCAAACCGAAGAAACCTAAAGAGTCTATCTTATTCTCAAAGGGGTGAAGTCCCATGTCGGGTCCCAGTACAGCGGTTGATCCTAATCCGACTGCCAATCAGGTGATGGTCGGACGTCAGGCCATTTTCGATCGTGATCTCAAGGTCATGGGCTATGAACTCTTGTATCGAGATAGCCAGATGAATGCGGCCACGTTTTCTGATGGTGATGCGGTGACCGCTCGGGTTATGCTAAATACGTTTTTGGAAATCGGGTTGGACCAAATGGTGGGGCCACATTTAGCGTTTATTAACCTCACGACAAAATTTTTGTGCGATAATCTCTGCAACGATTTGCCGAAAAATCGTGTGGTGTTGGAAATACTGGAAAATATTCCCATGGATGATGCAGTTATCCAAGCCATGACACGGTTATCCGCGGAGGGCTATACCCTGGCATTGGATGACTTTGAATATACTGAAGCGCTTCGACCGATGGTCGAGCGGGCGAAAATGGTAAAGCTCGATGTCATGGCGCTAGGACCGAAACGCCTTAAACAGGATGTGGCCACTTTAAGACAGTTTCCCGTGACACTCTTGGCTGAAAAGATTGAATCGCAGGAGATCTTTGAGTGGTGTGAAAAGTTAGGGTTTGACTACTTTCAAGGATATTTTTTCTGTAAGCCCAAAATTGTCGAAGGGAAATGCATTCCTCCCAATCAAATCGCTATATTGTCCTTGTTAGCCAAGTTGCAAAATCCGGAAACGGAAATGGGAGAAGTTGAAGCGATCATTAAGCAAGATGTTTCGCTCAGTTATAAAGTGCTCCGGTTTGTCAATTCCGCCTTCTTTTCTCTACCCAAGAAAATCGACTCTATTGGACAAGCCTCGTGTTTAGTGGGGTTGGCCAGACTCAAAACCTGGGGCACCTTATTGGTCATGGCCGGTATGGATGACAAGCCCATGGAGTTACTCCATACTGCGCTCGTGCGGGCAAAAATGAGCGAAGAAGTTGCCACGGCGTTACATGAACGTGAGGTTGAAGATTTTTTCACTGTGGGCCTTTTTTCTGTCCTTGATGCGCTGCTGGATAAGTCCATGTCGGAAGTATTGAGTATGGTCGAGCTTTCTTCATTAGTTCACGAGGCCTTAATTGAGCGAAAGGGAAAACGGGGGGAGGTCCTCCAATGTGTTTTGGCCTATGAACAGGGAGACTGGGAGGGGGTTCGGCATCTTGGACTTGATCACTCCACGTTACAAAAAAGTTATTTTGACTCCCTGGCCTGGATGGGTAGTCTTATGCCGCTTTTGAAAGAGTAGCAGGGGGCAGAATCACTATTTGATTATTTCATATCCCTTCCCTTTTTGATGATGCTATTCCTTTCAGGTTTCCTCTCGGTTTTCCAGAGGGTTTTTTCAATTTGTCGATTTAGGTCTGACTTGGCTCCCTCTTCTGCGCAAGCGATTGTTAATCATCGGAGCCCATTTGTCGTTTTTCTTGCGGCATAGATAGTTTCTTGTCCCTTTAGCTTCTGAATTTCTTGCCGATAAGCATGAGGGACCCGAAACAGTGGGTTTCGAAATTTCCCCGAGCTGAGACGATTGTTTTCCAATTAACTTCATCTCGTATGAACAGTGTGAATTGGTGCAAGAGGGACGGTATGGCAAACCCAGAACATCTCGCAATTTTGGATCAAGGGGTATCAGCTTGGAATCATTGGCGAGAGGAAAATCCTGGTATTCGCCCGGATTTAACTCAAGCCGATCTGTCAGGATACTGTTTAACGCAAGCCAATCTGACCGGTGCGAATTTGCAAGAGGCCAATTTTTCAGGAATTGAGGCCACGGGAATCCACTTGTTCAGCGCGAACGTTCAACGAGCCAATTTTCAAGGGGCGAATATGCCAGAGGCAGACTTAGTGGCGGCAGACCTTCGAGGCGCGAATCTGAGCGGTGCTCGCCTAGAGAAGGCGCTGCTGATCATGGCGAATTTGCAAGATGCCAACTTTTCTCACGCGAACCTTCAGGCTGCCGATCTTCGAGATGCCAATTTCACTCGTGCCAATTTTGAGAATGCCAATCTGGATGGCGTTGACTTGGAGGGTGGCGTGATCCAGGTTCCCTGTCGGAATTAAGGGTCCGTATTCTCCCAAGAGCTCGCGGCAAGTTTTTGGCCATTTCTGTTTCTGCCGATTCTATTCAGTTTTACTCACCCCCCAGGCTTCGCTGCTGCCCTACAAAAATTGTTGTGCAGGTTGGGTGCTTTCTCTCTTGAAATCCTTAAGTTGGCTCTCCGTGAGCACGATAACATAAGTATACGAGACCGCTCGTCTGAATAATTTTGCTCATTATGCTCAGCAAGGAGCCGATACTCGTTTTCCCTAACATGTAGAGAACCTTCACACACCCATGGCATTCATTCCTATTCAACACGATAAACTGCGAAAAGGTCTGTATATCAGGCTCAATGGGTCGTGGTTTAGCCATCCATTTCCCACAAATACCTTTAAGATTTTCACGACCAAAGAATTAACGATCATTCAAAAGTTGAAGAAGGTCGAAATTCTTTTTGATCCCGAGAAGTCCGATCCGGAGAGGGGAGGAGAAGAGGAACTCCAGGAGGAGACGTCTCAGGAATCACCAGAAGAAGCCGTTGTAGCTGAGTCCGCAGCGGAAGCTGGGGGCGAGGAAAATGTTGTCCCCGAAGGTCCGCCGGCTAAGCTGCCGCCAACCGAGGCGTTTGGCCAATACTGTGAGGAATTTAAAAAAGCTGATCGTGCCTATCAGGAGGCCTATCAGCAAAGTAAAGCGGTCATGCAAGACCTAAGTGTCGGGAACGTCGAAGGCATACAAAAGGCCAACGATATGGTGGGTGCCCTCAGTGGGTTATTAGAGAATTCCGATGTCCCCACGTCGATACTCAATGTGATGATGGCCAATGACATGGGGGAGGACATGTTTAGGCATGCCCTCAATGTGTGCACCTTGTGCTTGATGGTCGGCAAAGAGTTTGATCTGACTGAGGAGGAGCTTCGCATGCTGGCGTTAGGCGCGGTCTTTCATGATATTGGCGAGCTCAATGTTCCGGGGAAAATCCTTCTGAGACGTCCCAACCTGACTGCCAGTGAACGTGACAGTTATCGTCAACATCCTCGATATGGAAAAGACACGGTTCGAAAGTTTCCGGGCTTTCCCAGTCAAAGCATAGCCGTGATCTACCAACATCATGAGCGTCTTGATGGTTCGGGTTACCCCATGGGGCTTAAAGGGGAGGACGCGATTAGTTTGTTTTCACGGATTGTGATGGTGGTCGATCGGTATGATGATTTATGTAACGACCCCGATGTCGATAAGCGGCTCACCCCGTCCGAGGCCTTGTCTCATTTGTTTGTCAAACACAAAGCCACGTTTTGGTCTCAGGCGGTGGTGGCATTAGTTCGGGTGTTGGGTGTGTATCCGCCTGGATCGCTTGTCCTCCTCAGCAATGAATCCCTCGGGATGGTCATCAACATCAACCTTAAAAATCGTCTTCGACCGTTGGTCCTCCTGTTTAACGAAGAGGGACCTTCCAATCAGCCAGAGATTCTTGATCTTGAAGAAGATGAGGACATTACCATTTGCCAAAATCTCAGGCCACGCGATGTCTCGCGGGAGGCCGCAGAATATTTAAACCCTCGCAACATGGTCAATTATCTTGCTGGAGATCCGGCAAAGGTATTCGCCTCTGCCTCTCACTGAGCCTTTCCCTCACATATTTTCCTCGTACCCGACCATACGAATCGTTCTTCTCAAAAGTTCACGTATTTTTCATGTTAACGTCAGATCTCTTGAAAGTCTTTGAATCGTCTTGTGATGGGAGGGTGTCGTGTGCAGGCATTCTGACCTGAGAGGACCTTGCCTATCCGGTTTGTTGCCAACCCGCACTTGGAACACACAAATCCCTCCGGGCACCGTAGATGCTCAAGGTGCCTTGCACAAGCCGCGTCATCGGGAAATACCCGCGCTTGAAATTCTGGGAGCGTCGTCGGGCAACTGCGGGGATCCATGGCCGAAATTTAGCATCAAATACCTCATTGGCAACAAACCGGATAGGCAAGGAGAGGACTAGTTCAAATCATGGCCTTCCAAGAGGGGAGAAAGCTCAATAAACCTCATCTTTTTGCCGATATTTTAAGAAGTTGGACAGAAACCGATACTAAGGGTCTGTGAAACAATAACTTGGACATCTCGCATCCCATCTTCGGGCCATCTTTGAACGCG
>CAYMQW010000164.1:0-5789 GCA_964392595.1 uncultured Nitrospiraceae bacterium | reverse complement strand
TCCTTTCGCGGGACTTCAACCCGCTAGACACACCGCCGATGACGGCATGCGGTCAAATCTTTTGTTAAGAGTTTAGGAGAGCAAAAAATATTTCAAGGTTATCTCTCCCTGTGTTGGGCGCGGAGGTGGAGGGATCCCCTTGGGGCCGCGCACGGGCGGAAATGGTTTTGGTCCATTTTGCCGAAACAAAAGGGACTCGTCTGCAGGGGCGAAACTCTGCATAAAATACTTCTTGGAACAATTTAAAACTAAGAGTCAGCTAGTGCGAACATTCGGCGGTATTTATCTTCGCGGGCGGAGACGAGTTTGTCTTTCTTTTGTTTTTCTAACTGCTTGAGATGGGTTTGAATGGGGGTGGCTAATTGTTTTGCCATGACTTCGATGTCTCGATGAGCACCTCCCAGGGGTTCGGGTATGACTTCATCGACTATGCCGAGTTTCAATAAGTCCGCACCGTTCATTTTTAGCGCTGCGGCGGCCTCGGGAGTTTTGGTCGGATCGTTCCACAGAATGGCGGCGCATCCTTCTGGGCTGATGACGGAATAAATCGAGTTCTCTAAGATAAGGACGCGGTCGGCTACTCCTAGCGCTAACGCACCCCCACCTCACCGGTAATCACTGCAACGATGGGCACCTGGAGTCTTGCCATCACAAAAAGGTTTCGGGCAATCGCTTCGGCTTGGCCTCGTTCTTCGGCTCCCACTCCTGGGTAAGCACCTGGAGTGTCAATGAAGGTCACGATGGGCCGACCAAATTTTTCGGCAAGTTTCATGAGTCGAAGCACTTTTCGATATCCTTCGGGGTTGGCCATGCCAAAATTTCGTTTGACGCGGCCTTTGAAGCCCTGCCCTTTTTCGTAGTCGATGACACAGATGGACCGACCTTCGAATGTGGCAAATCCGCAAACAATGGCTTGATCGTCGCCAAAGTTTCGATCTCCGTGCAGCTCAACAAAGTTTTGGCAAAAATTTCCAATGTATGTAAGCGTGGACGGCCGTTGCGAGTGACGGGCAATTTTGGCTTGTTGCCATGGCGTGAGGTTGCCAAAAATTTCAAATTCTTTTTTTGTGAGATGGCCTTGCAACATGCGGATGAGGCGCGGCACGCTTTTCTTTTCGGAGCCGGATTTCTTGACCTTCTCAATCCGCTCTTCTAGTTCTTTTAGTGGTGTTTCAAAATCTAAAAATTCGCGCATGTGTGGACTCATCCATTAAGG
Organism: uncultured Nitrospiraceae bacterium; assembly: GCA_964392595.1. GTDB lineage: Bacteria > Nitrospirota > Nitrospiria > Nitrospirales > UBA8639 > Nitronereus. The sequence continues at coordinate 4,573 of CAYMQW010000164.1, read as the reverse complement.
ACCTGAGAGAAACTCACTTGGACATCTCGCATCCCATCTTCGGGCCAACTTTGAAGGTGCCTCAATCGAAAAAACATCAACAGAGGCCTTCTATGCCTCTGTTTTTCTCAATCGTTACGTCCAAATCCTGGCGCGATTTTGTCCAAGCTATTTTATAGCAGACCCTTAATTTACTAGGCTGAACGGCCCAAATTTTCGTTTTAGTGCTTCTTCGAGAGAAGTATATATAGGGAAAATGTGTGGAAAATTCATGGAATGCAGCATTCTGGCAAGTTGTTCTGGTGGATTGAGCAAGCTCAAGCGGCGATGGTGTTGGGTAAGTTTTTGGTGCGCAATCACGAGCAGATTTATCGCGGAATCATCGGCGTACGTGATGCCTTGGAGATCGAAAATGAGATGGACCTGGTCGCTTCCGGTGGCGTGATAAATGGCATCCATAAATTTCTTTCTGGATGAGAAGTTAAGTTCTCCGCACAGTTCAAGAAGAATGGCGCCTTGAAGGAGATGTTCTACGATTTTCATTATTTCTCACCTTAGTTTTGGGTTGTAAGGGTCTGTCACGAAATAACCGGTACAATTGGGAGAGCCAAGATTTGTGATCGTGGCGAGGTGCGACGAGGGAGTATAGCGGGACTATGTGACCGAGGAGCAACGACGCCCCGGGCCCAAGATGGGCTCCCAGTAGGACGCGGACGCTTTTGGACTGCGCCGGCTCGCTCATCGCTTTCATACCCCTGGTATGCGCGCTCTTCGCTCCTTGGCTCGCTCCAAAATTGTCTCGGCCAATTGTACTAGTTATTTCGTGAGGGACCCTAAGGGTGAGAGTAAGCAAAATCTGTACTCAATCAAAAGTTGTGATTTTCCAAATGGTTCCGCTTGGGGCGTGGAGTAAAAAGAAGCTTTTTTGCCACAGTGGTGTAGGATGGAGCCAACACTACCGTGGGAATATCAGGTGGGTCCGGTGGCTTTTATTGCGGGCGAGTCTGCTCCCAGAATTCGGTCAGGGCTTCTGCGGCTGCACGGTCTTGGTAGACAACCCGAAGAATCAGGTTCCCGAATGGACGACGCACGATTTTAAGAATGACTGATCCGTCAGCCAACCCAATGATCAATTCGTTGTCCGTGCCTTCCTGAAATCTGATGTCTTCTGGTTCGGTTGGCACGTGGCTGACGGGATATTGTGACACCAGGGTTTCATACAGTTCTCCAAATGATTCTCTGGTGTGGTTGCCCATGTCGATAACGATTTTGGTGAGTTTCGCAGTCGGTGAGGGGGAAGTCTCCATGTTGCTTGTTGCCCCATTCGTACCATAGGTCAGGATGAAATAACGATTTTTCCCTAGGAGGTCATAAGAGGCACTCTGTTTTGCTCGAACAACCTTGAAGCGCTTTCACTTCGCCTGGGGTCATGCCCAATTTCAATTTCCCAAATCCCTCAATGGTGTTGGCTTGGGTGAAGTCTGTCCCTCCCAACCCGACCATGAACGGTATCAGGACAAGTGAAAAAGCCACTCTGGTCACGCATTGTACGGATGCAAACATGTGGTGTTCCTTTCGAAGCCGTACTCTCTGGAACATTTGGTCTCGAAGGAGCGGCGAACAATGATTTTGCTTGGTGCACCCTAACAAATCAGGATAGAGGACTCCAACTCTGTGTAGTGCAGTTCGTAGACGGTCTTCTCCATTTCTCCTCACCGGTGCAATGACAAAAAAGCATCAAGAATTGGCAGGAAACACCGATAAAGTCTAATAAGCTCTCTGAACAGGCGAGAATCCTCAGGAATGAGTGAATGTGGGGCATATAGTGAATCCCAAACCTAGTCATTTTCGGTAATAGATGCTTGCGAAATCCTTAGAAAGGATCAACCTTGGTATGAGTGCAATTGTGGCATCGCTCAATCGTATTCAGGCAGCGAGAGCGGCGGAAACCTCTGGTAACGAGAGCCTTCTGGCTTTAGCGGAGCCAGTCTGTGGTTCAACAGTAGACTCGGCTGAAACTGGCACATCGGATTTGCGTGATTTTTTCGCACCACAGGTTTCCGAAAACGTGCCAAGTGTGAATCCGACTCCACCAGTTCGTACCGTGGCCTTGAGCCAGGGTGTGGCTGAATTACCCATGGAACAGTGGTTGAATGTGCTTCAGCAGGAATATGTGGGTTCGTATCTCAGGGATGGAGGAAGCTCGATCAAATTCGCGGTGAGTGCGGGTAAAGATCTACATACTTCACTTCAGTCTGGGTTGAAAGCGATGGCCAAAGCCGAGGGACTGGTGTTTGCTCGTGTCGATGCCCGATACACAAAGGTTCATATGATGGATCGATTGTTTTTTAAAGTGGCAAAACAGATCGATTGGGATGAACTCGCCTATAATTTTCTCGTCGCGCTCATACGCGACAAAGGCTATCAGGTTCCAGAGCAATGGGAAGATTTCAGTCTTCAATTCCTCGCCCAGCTCAATGACCGGAAGGAAGCGCTTCTGTGGAAAGATGTGCAGACGTGGGTGGAGCAGGCCATTGAAGGCGACCTAAATTTCTGTCAGGAATTTCGAATGGCCATGGTGTGTGTGTGCATGGCCCAATTACAAACCAGTGATGCGGATCTCAATCTGGCGCAAGCCGTCAAAGACTGGCTGCGGGGTGAACTCAGGTTCATCTCCAGCGTGAAACATGCGCTGATCTTTCAAAAGATTTCTCGGCATAATGGTCGGCATATGTTCACGTCATTGACGCATTGGTTGCGGCGAGCAAAGAAACCGGGACTGGTGATCACAGTAGACATTTCGCGATACCTGGTGGCGAAGAAACCGAGTGAACCAGACACCACCTTCTACTACAGCTCTTCCGCGGTTCTTGATCTCTATGACACGCTACGCCAATTCATTGATGGCATGGATGGCCATGCTGGGTGCTTGATGATCATCCTGGCCCCTCAGGAGTTTTTGAGTGATCATCGCCGCGGTCTTGATCGATATGAAGCGTTGAAATTGCGGATTTGGGATGATGTGCGTGATCAATATCAACAGAATTCCCTTGCCCCAATGGTGCGGCTCGCCGCATCGACTACAGATTCAATGTCCCATGCCGTAGGAATTGGCGCGATGCCACTCTATCAAGGCCGGGCCTCCCTCCGCGATCGACGGGTGATTGAAGGATTGCGATCTGGTGTGCCGAACCGGGATGTCATCCAGGCCCTGGGGTGTTACCAGCCGGAAGTGGAAGGTCGGTTCCAACAGATGTTGACGGCGATGGATCAAGGCGCGGCCGAAGGCCGATCGACGCGAGGCATGATTGTGGAGGGTGGCTTTGGTACTGGGAAGTCACATGTGTTGGCGTATTTGCAACATCTGGCATTGCAGCAACAGTGTATTTGCAGCCAAGTCACCATTAGTAAAGAAACCCCATTGTACCATCCATTGAAAGTGTTCCTTTCTGCCATGGAGAATGCCGTGATGCCGAGTCATGCAGGCCAGGTGTTGGTGGAAATTGCCAACCGCCTCGATGTCTGGAGTCCCGCCTACCAGGAATTATCCGACTGGGTACATGACTATCGAAATGGAATGGATCAGCGGTTTGCCGCGACCATGTTTTTATTCCAACGAATGTACAGTGAGCCCGAGCTTCGCCATCGGGTGATTCGGTTTTGGAGTGGTGATCCGTTGGCCATGAATGAGATACGAACTTATTTGCGCCAATGCGGGGTGTATCAGCGGTATTCCTTTGCCAGGATTCGTGAAGTCGATCTAGCCATTCAACGGTTTCATTTTGCCGCCAAGCTGATACGTGTGGCTGGGTATCGGGGGTGGGTGTTGTTTCTCGATGAGGCCGAACTCATTGGGCGATATTCCTTTGGCCAACGACTCAAATCGTACGCGGAATTAGGACGGCTCTTGAGTGCATCCACGGATGTCTGCATCCCAGGGCTTACCGCCGTGGTGGCGTTAACGGATGACTTTCAATCCGAGATCCTTGAAGCCAAAGGGGATCGGAGTCGGGTGCTTGATGCCCTTGGAACGGTTGGCACGAATGCCACACTTGAAAAACATGCTGAAGAAGGGATGCGGTTTATCGAATGGGATTCCTCCCCGTTGCGAGAGTTAACGGAAGTCCGTGTGGAGGAAGCCTATCATAAGATTCGACAGCTTCATCGCGCGGTGTACTGTGCTGACCAGGAGTCCATGGCCCAGGCCTATGAGCTGCCACCCATCGCCTTAACAGGCAAGCGAATGCGAGAGTGGGTCAAGAGTTGGGTGACGGAGTGGGATGTGAATCGGCTCTTGTCTCGAGACCATGTCGAAATCGAAATCCGTTCAGTCAAACGCGAGTACCAAGAAGATACAACCCTGGAAGCCTCGGCGGAAGAAGAAACGGATCAGTCCTCAGGGCTTGATTCAACATTGCCAAACACCTCTGAGGCTGCGGTTAATCCCTCAACGGCTTCGGTGAAACGCAATCCCTTTGCCTCTCACCTCTCGGCAATATCTGAAGAAAACACCTGACAGGTTTTGTAACCTTGATACAACAGTTTGCGCCCAACTCATGCGGGCTCACGTACTAAGGACCCGCGAGAAAATAAC
>CAYMQW010000163.1:0-5821 GCA_964392595.1 uncultured Nitrospiraceae bacterium | reverse complement strand
TCGAATATCGAAATCCGAAACAAATCCAAAATCCAAAACCCGAATGTCTCAAACGGATCGGCAGAGTAGGCGAATTGGCATATTCGATCTTCAACCTACTGGTGGTCTTCCGGTGTTTAAGCATTTGAAATTTGGTCATTTGAATGTGTTTCGAATTTCGACATTCGTATTTTGAATTTGATGCCCGAGTGAGTCCTTATTCGAACAAGGGTGGTGAATCAATGGTGTTGCTGGAATTCAGTATGTCTCCGTTAGGGAAAGGCGAAAGTGTGGGGAAGTATGTTTCTCGCTCATTGGAGATCATTGATCAGAGTGGGGTGGAGTATCGCCTCAATCCTATGGGAACGGTACTGGAGGGTGAGTGGGAAGACGTGATGGATGTGGTGCGCCAATGTTATGAGCGGATGAGAAAAGATTGCAATCGGATTTCGTGCACCATAAAAGTTGATTATCGAAAAGGAAAAAAAGGCCGATTAAGTGGAAAGGTCGCCAGCGTCGAAAAGCGGCTCAAACGAAAGCTGAAAACGTAAGACCGTGATGCATAAAGCGTGAGGCGTAATGCGTAAAAGAGTAAAAAGGAGTCTTCCTTTACGGATCACGCTTCAGGCATTACGCTTCACGTCAGCGGTTCATACACCCGATTGACTCTTGGGCCGATATTGCACAAGACTTCATACGGAACCGATTTCTGCCAATTCGCGATATCTATCGCTGAAATCGTTTCTGGTCCTTGACTGCCCAACAAGACCACATCACTTCCGACCCGAGCCTCGGGCACATCAGTGATATCGATCAGCGTCATATCCATACAAATTTTCCCCACAATGGGGATACGGGTTTTTTTAACGAGCACTTCGCCTTCGTTGGAGAGTAATCGGTTATAGCCGTGAGCATAGCCAATAGGAAGGATTCCAATGCGAGAAGATCGAGTTGTCCGATAAGCTCCGCTATAGCTGAGCGCTTTCCCCGCTGCGACGGATTTGGTTTGCACGATTTGTGTGGAAAGGCTGAGTACGGGTTTCAGGGCTAAGGGTATCGGTTTGAGGTGATGGTGTGGTACATAACCATACAGCAAGAGCCCGGGTCTGACCATATTTAGGTGCGATTGAGGGTACAAAACCATGCCTGCCGTATTGGCCACATGCAGGCATGGGATTGTCATTCCCTTGAGCCGGAGTTGCTTGGCTATCGATTGAAACTGCTGAAGTTGTTGCAAGGTACATGTAGGATCGGGATTGTCAGCATCGGCCAAATGCGTCATGAGGCTTTCAATCACCAACGGCCCTCGAAAGAGGGGAGAGTCGAGGAGGTTGAGGACGGCCTCAGGTTTGATGCCGAGCCTGTTCATTCCCGTATCGACTTTCACGTGGACGGGCAAGGGAGCCTGATTTGTCGAGAGCGTCTTCCCAAGTTCTTGAGCGAGGGCGGGGTCGGAAATAACTGGCATGAGTTGATAGTGAAGAAGGTCTTGAAGTTGCCCTGGAAATATGCCTCCTAGGACGATAATGGTTCCCGTCAATCCTGCTTCGCGTAACGTGACCCCTTCCTGAATTGTGGCTACTCCAAATTGGGTGATGCCTCGTTGAGCTAAAGTCTCGGCAATCACAATGCTGCCATGCCCGTATCCATCGGCCTTGACAATGGCTAATATTTCACAGTCTGGGGCAAGGAATCGCCGCAATTCGTCAAGGTTGTGAGTTAAGGCGGAAAGGTTGATTGTTGCAGTTGTGGGGGAAAGGTAAGAGGAAAGGGATGAGGTTGCGGGAGAGAGAGAAACCGTCATAATACTATTTAAATTTCGAGTATCTCTTCCTCCTTTTTCTTTAACAATTCGTCAACTTTTTTGGTGTCGGCGTCCGTGATCTTCTGAATCTCGTTCTCAGCACGGCGCAAATCATCTTCGGTGATGATCGAATCTTTTTGGAGTTTTTTGAGCTCCTCATTGCCTTCTCGTCGAATGCCGCGAATATGAACCTTGGTGTCTTCCCCGTATTTCTTGCTGACTTTCACAAGATCTTTTCGCCGCTCTTCGCTCAAGGGTGGGATCGGTAGGCGAATCAGTTTTCCGTCATTTGAGGGGGTGATGCCCAGGTCGGAAATGACAATGGCTTTTTCAAGCTCCTTAATAATCGACGTGTCCCACGGTTGAATCGTGATCATGCGTCCATCCGGCATCGCGAGGTTGCTCACTTGATTGAGAGGGGTGGGCGTTCCATAGTAGTCCACTTTGATGTGATCCAAAATCGACAGCGACGCTCGGCCGCCACGAAGACCTGTTAACTCTTTTTTCAAGTGCTCAAGCACCCCGTCCATTTTTCTTTTAACTGTTTCAAGGGATGGTGAATAAGGCATGACCAATTACTTCATCTATGACATCTTGGGGGAATTTTGGGTCACGAGGGTGCCGATTTTTTCTCCGTGAACGACACGTTTCAGATTTCCTGACTGTGTGAGGTTAAAGACCAGTAAGGGAAGCTTATTGTCCATGCATAGCGTGATGGCTGTGGAATCCATGACTTGTAAATTTTTATTGAGAACCGTTAAAAACTGGATTTCCTCAAACATTGTGGCCGAGGGATTGGTGACAGGATCCGAATCATAAATGCCCTTTACCTTTGTGCCTTTTAAAAGAATATCGGCTCCAATTTCCATAGCTCGGAGTGCGGCAGCCGTATCGGTGGTAAAATACGGGTTTCCAGTCCCGGCGGCAAAAATGACCACACGTTTTTTTTCGAGATGTCGAATGGCTCGTCGTCGAATATAGCCTTCGGCCAATTGCTTCATCTCGATGGCAGAAAGGACTCGTGTGGGGATGTCTAGTTTTTCCAGTGCGTTTTGCAGGGCTAAGGCATTAAGCATGGTGGCTAGCATACCCATATAGTCCGCCGATGCGCGTTCCATGCCAAATGCGCTGGCCTCAATGCCTCGAAAAATGTTGCCGCCACCAATGACCAACGCTACCTCGACATCCATACGGACGACCTCGCCAATTTCCTGGGCGAGGTCGGTGAGGATTTCAGGATCAATGCCATAGGCTTGGGAGCCTGCCAGCATTTCTCCACTAATTTTTAACAGGATACGGTGGTACCGAATGGGCGTCATTCCTGACCTAGTTGATATCGAGTAAATCTGGCGATGGAGATATTTTCTCCCAGTTTCGTAATCTTGTCCGTCAGGATTTCTTTAATGGTGATGTTGGGATCTTTGATAAAACTTTGCTCAAGTAAGCATTGTTCTTGATAAAATTTTTCCAATTTACCCTGGACGATTTTTTCCCAGGCCGCTTCCGGTTTTCCCATTTCTTTCGCCTGACCGAGATACACGGCTTTTTCCCGTTCGATTTGATCAGCCTGAACATCCTCACGTCGGACATAGGTAGGATTCGTCGCGGCGATCTGTAAGGCGACATCTTTGATGAGGCCTTGAAATTCTTCATTCCGCGCGACAAAGTCGGTTTCACAATTTATTTCAACTAGGACCCCAATCTTACTGCCGGCATGAATATAGGACGAGATCAGGCCTTCTTTGGTTTCGCGCCCCGCTTTTTTTTGCGCGGCGGCCAAGCCTTTTTGGCGGAGGAGGTCAATGGATTTTTCAATGTCGAGATCGGTCTCTTTGAGCGCATTCTGGCAGTTGAGAATCCCGGCTCCCGTTTTGGCTCGCAGTTCCTTCACCAAGACACTCATGCTGGACATATTGTACGTTCTCCCTTTGTCGTATGGTGCAAATAATGGGTGTGACAAAAATCAAGATCGGTCTATGATCGGTTAGGCAGGAGTCTGTATTCCACCTGGTCCACTTTCAGAGGCTCGAGCAGAAATCATGTCCGCCATGATACTGTCTTCTCCTTGGGCCACTGGAGCGTCCCGTTTGTCAATCATGGCTTGACCCTCAATGCAGGCCTCAGCGATTTGGGAGGTAAAGAGCTTGAGAGAACGAATGGCGTCATCATTGCCGGGAATGGGAAAGTCGATGCCTGCAGGATCGCAATTGGTATCGACAATGGCCACCACGGGTATTCCAAGGCGATTGGCTTCTTTGACCGTGATGTGTTGAATCCTGGTGTCGAGAATAAATACACAACCAGGAAGGTTTTCCATCTGTTTGATTCCCGTGAAATATTTTTCCAACTTTCCCCGTTCTTTTTCCATCAAAAGAATTTCTTTTTTCTTGAGCCGATCGTATGTGCCATCTGTCTGAGCGGCTTCAAACTTTTTAAGCTGCGTAATACTTTTCCGAATCGTTTGAAAGTTTGTGAGCATCCCGCCTAACCAGCGTTGCGTGACATAAAACATGTTGCATCGGGTGGCTTCTTCCTCGACAATGTTCACAGCTTGACGTTTGGTTCCGACGAAGAGAACGGTTTCTCCTGCGGCAACCGTATCGCGAACAAAATTGTAGGCGCGTTGAAAAAGTTGAGCTGATTGCTTGAGGTCAATAATGTAAATTCCGTTTTTCTCACCGAAAATATACGGTTTCATTTTGGGGTTCCACCGGTTGGTTTGATGCCCAAAGTGAACGCCCGCTTCTAATAGGTCTTTGATAGTCACCATACGAACTTATTCGCTCCCTTCCGTGACGTCATGTAATTTTAGTGAGAGCTTACCTGGCCTGTTTTCAACACGACTAGATTCTTGGCCTACCGAGCCCTGCATACGTGACATCAGTCTAATTGTAGTAAAAGAATGTGTTGCTGCCTAAAACCTTAAAAAGTTAGCACAAGGGCTGTTTTTAATGCAAGCAAAAGTGTTGTTTTTTTTGTGTTCTGTTGTGTGACGAAGGATGGGTGAGTGTGCGGTGTATGTCTTCCAGAGTCTTGACCACCTGAAATGCACGTTTTGACTTCGAAAAATTATTGCAAGTAAAGTCACAGTGGTATAAACCAAGGAGATGAGAGTGGCTCAGGTTGCTGTAGTGACGATTTGATCTTGATGGGATCGTTGAAGAATTGAAAAATTTTGATACTGCCATTCACATGTGACATATCTTACTATAACGCCAAAAGCAACGGGGATGTTCAAACAGGTGTGCTCAGTCCTGTCTTGAGCGTGTCGAAGGAAAGGCCGCAGCCCCTTTGACGCGCGGAGCGTACTCATAGTACGTGAGCACGACAAAGGGCCGGGAACGAAGCTGATGCCCTTTTTCAACATTCCCTTGATGTTTCCTGAAACGGAGGGGATATGGTTGAAGTTCCAATAAAAATGCACATTCAAAATTTGGCTCGAACGGCGAGTCAGGCTGCCAGGCCGTTGTCGCTCCTGTCGAGCCGCCAACGGACATTGGTGTTGGAGGCCATGGCCGACCAGGTGGAGCAACGGGTCGATGAGATTCTGGCAGGTAATCAGCAGGATCTTGATGCCATTCCTAAAGATCTCGACACTGATGACTACCGGAAACTTCGTAATCGAGTCACGGTGTCCAAAGATGATGTTCTCAAAATGGTTGAGGTGATTCGCCGAATTAGTTCAGAACCTGACCCCCTTGGACAGGAAACCCAAGGGTGGATGTCTGTGGATGGGTTGCGCGTGAGCCGCATTCGTGTGCCTATCGGCGTAATTGGGATTATTTCTGACCTTGGTCCTGAGGTGTTGGTGGAGTCGATAGCGATGTGTCTGCGGTCCGGGAATGTGTGTATTGTACGAGGGGGGAAGGAATGGTTTTTGACGAATTCCTCCGTCATGACCGTGCTTCGTGAGGTTGCTGAGAGCCAGGGGATCCCCGTGGGAGCGGTGACCTTTATCGACCGGCCGGCTAAGGAGGGGGTCGTGGAATTAACTCGCCTCACCAAGTTCGTCAATGGGGTGATTCCCCGAGGCGGAGC
>CAYMQW010000162.1:0-5846 GCA_964392595.1 uncultured Nitrospiraceae bacterium | reverse complement strand
TAGCTTTCGTCGACTTCGACGTGCTCGCCGGCATAGCCGCCGATCCGATCCTGATCTGGGCGCACCAGGCCGGCGCGGAGCTGATGGAGAATCTGGAAGGCGGTCTCTAACGGGAGAGGCCCGAAACGGCACGCAGACACACCTGACGTCTGACTGGTCACTCAATAGGCAGCCCAGAACCAGACCTGCAGCGACGTAGGCGAACGTGCCAGCACCCTTCCCACCGTCAAGCCTGTGTTTTCGCAGGCACAGGGGCGGCATCGAAGGAAACTGGGACGACGTGGACCGCGCAGGGGATCGTCCGCCGACGCGCAAGACGGGAAGACGAATCCAGGGCGCCAACGCCGTTTCAGCAGGGAACGGGCGCAGGCGTTGTCATCCGGGAAAAGCCGCTGGAACTCGGGAAGAGAGTGAGGGAAGGGAAGATCGTCGCGGTGATGAAGGTCCATGAGCATGGCACAGATAGCATCCGCTCGATTATTGAGGGTAACAACCGGATGGGCATGGTTGGTATTAGTGGTGAAATTGCCAATTTTAATTGAAAAAAAAGTAGCAGATTCGCCAACAAGACTGTATAATGGATGAAAATAAAAGGTTTTTTTAGGAGGAAAAATGAATTCTACATTACATAGAGCTGTTTCGAGTTTCTACAATCTGATTTATGAAGCCCAAGCCTTTGCAACCACGATGGCCAGAATTGACTCCGCTGAACAAGATCGATATTTAGGGCGAGTAGAAGGATTAAATTGGGTCCTGGATCGGTGCCAAGAGTTTGAAGATGTTGATGTTAACCTTACGACCGCTTCTCTTCAAAAACTCCTGGGGGATGTGAAGTCCGACCTTGAACATGAATTGTCCGTTCAACGTCGGGAAAAAGGCCGAAGGGCCGATGGCAGAGAAGAGGCTTTAATATTTGTCACTGACTACCTCACGAGTCTTATAACCGCAACGGAAATTGAATCTGCTAAAAGCCCCGTGTGAGAAAAGTGGGGGCTTCAGCCTACCTTTTTGATTTTACCTTGGCACTTCTATTCGAATTCTTCTGGATTCATGTCGGATCATGATGGAATTTGGTCGGCAAAAGTCCAAGGCCCTCCGTGAATGGATAATCTTCTCCATTTCCCTGGGTTTGGGAGCTCATGTTGTTCTGGGTCTCATGCTTCATTCCCCTGAAGCATGGCCCTTGGAATCTCTTTGGATTGATGCCCTTCTCATTTCATTTTCCGTTTATGTTGTGGTCCAATTGAGTCGATCGCTCTGGTGGTTTTTTCGGAGCCATTCTCATTCCGAACCCTCTTCGCCACCAGAGGATGGGTGAGATTGGAGAGAGTAGATGAACAGTTTGCAGTATCGTGAGGATATGGTTTTCGATGGGTGGTGATATTAGAAGAGCTCTTTGACGGGAATCCCTTCTTCTATTAGTAAAACAGGGATCCCGTCATGAATAGGATAGACCATTACCTGATCGGCTCTAAGTAAACCCCCATCAAGTTTTTCTTTCACGACACTTCCCCCTTTATTGTGCAATTCTCCGGTCGCAATCTTTTCGTTCAGTTTTTCTAGCAAAACCTGATCCAACAGGGTCACCTCTTGTTTGGTTTCCGGGCAGCAAAGAATAGCCATGAGTTGAGGGTCGAGTGCCTTCTGACCTTGGGTGTTGTTCTCAGTGTTCATGGTCCCCCCTCTTGTTGGGCGATTTGTTTTCAGTCCGAACTTTCCATACACTAGTAGATCGTGATCTGCAAAATCAAGCACCTGTGATGTGGCTCAATTTCTCACAGCGCAGTCAAAAAGGTTCTGTCATAACATACGAGGGCTCTCGGTGAATCCCTTTCGGAGGGCATGAGTCTCATGTTGGTAGGAAATTGTGTCACGGTGGGTTGCAAACTGTATGAGGAATAAAACTCCTTTCGCCAAGCTCAAACGATATTTTTTTACGGGATTATTTGTGGTGGTTCCCGCCTGGGGCACCTTTCTTATTTTGTCGACGCTTTTTGTGACGTTAGATGGCTTATGGGTGGATCTTGTAGGTCCACACTTTAACACCGAAGTTCCTGGTGCCGGAATTGCTTCATTATTTCTGTTGATTCTCCTGAGTGGCATGGGGACCACCCATTTTTGGGGGCAACGGGTAGTCAGACGATTTGAAGAATCTCTGGACCGGATTCCCCTAGTTCGAAGTATTTATCAAACCCTGAAAGGGATGACGGATGTATTTCAGTTTCGGGAACGATTCGGCCATAGCACGGTTGTGGTTTTTCCTTTTCCGCGTGAGGGAATGTGGGCGATTGGGTTTGTGATGGGCCAGGCTCCCCCAGTCCTGCAACGCCCAGGGCAGGATGTGTTAATCATGATTTTTGTGCCCACGGCTATTCATCCCTTTACCGGCTACCTTGCCTTTGTTCCAAAAAATAAAACTCAGGCCATTCAACTCCGTCCTCAAGAAGCCATGAAGATGGAATTCTCAGCCGGAATCTACAGGCCTCCGCGTGGATGGTTGCTCGCATTGCCCTCTTCAGAAATGACTCCATGACCCATTCCAAAGAATCGATGGCAGATGCTCAAAATCCGGAAATTCGAATTCGCCAAGCGATCCTCAATGATGTTCACGCGGTGGTGGAATTTAACGCCGCGCTGGCCTTGGAAACCGAGAGGAAGCAGTTAGAGCCTTCCCGGCTTCAACAAGGGGTGAAAGCTGTGTTCGACAATCCCGAACATGGATTGTATCTCATTGCAGAAGATGTCCATTCTGGAAAAGTCATTGGTCAGTTGCTCATTACCTACGAATGGAGTGATTGGCGAAATGGTGTGTTCTAGTGGATCCAAAGTGTCTACGTCCATGAGGAATGGCGGCGATGTGGAGTATTTCGGACCCTGTATCAATATGTGATGGAAGAGGCCCGAAACCGAAAGGCGGTAGCTGGGGTTCGCTTGTATGTGGAAAAAGAAAACCGACTCGCACAACAGGTCTATCAAGAATTGGGTCTTCTTCCAGCTGAGTATCATGTGTACGAATTTGACTTTGTGTTGTCTCGAGAGTCATGAGGGATCAGTCTCTCCAGTCCTGGGCCAATACAATGGTTGCCGAGACCCACGTGTTCTGATGATACAACCCAAACATTTTGTTGAGAAAGGGTAAGGTTGTGCCAAAACTTTCTCGTCCTGTCCCTCAACTATCCAAAACGGGTTGGTTGGAAACTACCAAGCAGATGTGGAAATTGTATATCGCCCTTCTAGGTTTTGGCGGCACACTCCTGTGCTACCTTGGCGCCGGGTTTAGCCTTCTTTTTTGGGAGACGAACCTGTTTAGCCCCCTACTGATCGGTGGGACGTGTTTGGGAGGGGGCACTTTTGTCTGGCTTCTTAATGCCCTGCGGTGTCCTTCCTGTCAGGCCAGACTGATGTGGACCATGATTTCCTCACGCTCGCATATGTCTTGGTTGGTTGATCTGGCAAACCTCGTGACCTGTCCTTCCTGTCAGGTTGCGCTCACTCGGCGGCCTTCCGCCCGGTGGCGGGCAATTTCTTAAGGTTCTATTCCATGCGAACTTTGAACCTAGAAGCTGCAATTGGATCACAAAAGTCCATGCAACCTCTTGGCGCACTTGCCACAATAAAAAAATGTCTGATCACTACCAAGGGCACCACGATTTTTTGTATTTCACCAAGCGCACCAATTATCTTACGCGTCTGTTTTGCACCAAACGGCCGTTTCTAGGTTAAAGCAATTTCTGCCCATTCTTCCTGTCGCCATACTGCCTATATCACTCTGTCTGGTTGTCCTGGCATCAGATGAAGTATTGGCAGCGTCAACTCTCGGGGAAGACAACCCAAAATCAGTCAGGGCGCGAGAGTTGGGTATTACAATCGGTCGGTATTTGCCGGGTCCTTGGAATGCCATCACTGACGTGGCAGGTGTTAAAGTAGGCCATGTCGCGTTGATCAACGGAAACGGTCCCCTCATTCCTGGGAAAGGCCCAGTTCGTACTGGCGTGACGGTGGTCATTTCTCGCGATGATGTGTGGCATAAGAAGGCACCAGCCGGAGCCTTCGTCCTCAATGGGCAGGAGAGATGACGGGATTAGCGTGGGTGGCAGAAGCGGGGTTCCTCGAGTATCCCATTGCCCTGACGAATACGTTAAACGTGCCCCGCGTGGCTAATGGGGTGATGAGTTGGATGTTCAAACACAATCCCGAGATCGGGATCACCGATGATACCCGGACCCCCGTGGTGGCCGAATGCGACGACGGCCGCCTCAATGATAGCCTAGGGCGGCATGTTTCTGAGGATGATGTCAAGCGAGCTTTAGAAGAAACCACCAGCGGACCTGTGGTGGAGGGGACCGTTGGTGCGGGAACTGGAATGATTGCCTATCAATTCAAAGGAGGCATCGGTACTTCCTCTCGTCGTCTTTCTCAAGAAGACGGAGGATATACGGTCGGGGTTGTTGGTCAATGCCAATCACGGGCGGTGTTATGAACTTACCATCGCAGGAGTTCCCATAGGCCGCCTGTGGCAGGAGAAGGCACACGATACGGAATCAGCCGGCTTATTGGAAAACGAAAACATGGCGAAACTTTTCAAACGTGAACAGCTCGGTGATCAAGGTTCGATCATCATTGTGATTGCGACAGATGCGCCAGTGGATTTCCGTCAACTTCAACGCCTGGCCAGACGTGCCGCCTTGGGATGAGCTAGGACAGGAGCGACCAGCCACCACGGAAGCGGCGATTGCATTCTGGCCTTTTCCACGGCTAACGAAATTCCTCATTATCCCGACACGCCAACCTTTCTGATGACGCATATTGCCGACACCCATTTGAACCCCATTTTTACAGCAACTGTCGAGGCCACAGAGGAAGCCATCATCAATGCGTTAGTTACTGCGACGACGGTTGTTGGGCGAGGTGGACGACGAGCAGAAGCCATATCGCATGATCAACTTCAGCGGATTCTCCGGCGCCATACGGAATTGATACGGTTTTGATCTCACAGAAGACGGTCCTTCGGTTTTTCCTGATTTTTTTTGCGGAAATGAAGGTCTGAATGAGTGAAATCTCGGTCTGCTAACTTTCGGCGTATAATTTCATCGCAGTTTGTCATAGTTAGTCTTCACCTTATAGACAAAGCCTTTCACGCGTTGCTAGACTCCGTTCATGAAAGTTATGGAAGAAGGGTTATGAAAGTTCACGTTGCTGTTTCACGAGATTCTGAAGTTGAGAAAGTCGCATCGGTATTGTCGAATGCGGTGAAAGAAGCCTTGGGTCCAGAAAAAGTTGATCTCGTGTTTGTCTTTTTTTCGATCCACTATGGAGATCGTGCCGAAGAGTTAGTGCGACTCCTCTGGGAGGCGTTGGATCCCGAAGTGATGCTGGGGTGTATGGGCGAGGGGGTAATCAGTCCAACTGAAGAGTACGAAGGAAATTCCGTGGTGACTATATGGGCTGCGAATTTCCCCGACGTTCGTATGCTTCCCATGCATCTGACATTTTCCGAGGACGAAGGTCCATTCACCATGGAGGGGTGGCCCAAAGCTTTGCGTTCAACTCCAGAACGTCCTACGTTTCTCTTGTTCGCCGACCCGTTTTCCACTCCGATTGACTCCGTGTTTTCCGAAATCGAACAATGTTGCCCTGGCGCTCCCGCCATTGGTGGCGTGGCAAGCGGCGGATCTGACTTAGGCGAAAATAGAATGGTGTACAATGGTACTATTGTAACCGAGGGGATGACCGGCGTGGCTCTTTGGGGGCCGATGTCCATTCGCACCTTGGTGTCGCAAGGGTGCAAACCTATTGGTGAGCGATACGTAGTCACGAAAGCGGAACGCAACATCATTTACGAATTA
>CAYMQW010000161.1:0-5862 GCA_964392595.1 uncultured Nitrospiraceae bacterium | reverse complement strand
AGATTTTTTTTGCCGGTGAGAAAGGCTCCGGGGATATTTTTCACAGAGGTATTGTCTGGAGGAATATGTCCAGTCCTTTGGTTCCGGACGACGAGTTAACTCCACAACGAATAGTGGACATGTAGAATGTTGAAGGTAAGGAGTGATCCCTCTTTCTTCTTTTCTGTGTCCTTGACAAAGGCCAAGAGTTCCGGCCAATTATCGTTGATAATTATTCAATACCAGTACCTGCCTTATTTGTTAACCACAGAGCTACTTACCCTTCCGCAAGCCATACGAAACGCACGTACAGACGATACGTTGAGTTGTACCTTCAACTTTGAGGAGAGCTATGATTTGGCGTTGGCTTGGTCTCAGTAAAGATTCCTATCGTCCCGAAAAAGATATTGGTCCCTATTGCAATTATCGGTTGGCTGTTTGACTCGAACTCACGCAGCGGCCTGGTGTATTTGCCATCGTGGCCAATCTTATGGCTGAAGAAGGCGCAAGTATTGGGGCCGTGGATATGGTGTCGGCCATCAAAACCAAGATGGTGCGAGATGTCACGCTGGATACCAAAAGTGAAGAGCATGCGCAGCGAGTGCTTGACTGTCTTGGCAAACTTCCTGATATCAAAGTGCTCTCTGCGTCAGATCGGATTTTCATGTTACACCTTGGTGGAAAAATTAAAATGGGGAGCAAGTTTCAAATTACCACGCGGAATACGCTTTCCATGGCCTACACTCCTGGTGTTGGTCGCGTGTCGCAAGTCATCTCCAAAGATCCCTCATTGGCGTATCGCTTCACGAGCAAAAGTAATAGTGTTGCCGTTGTGACCGATGGATCAGCTATTTTAGGACTCGGGGATCTTGGGTCCGCAGCCGCGCTCCCGGTGATGGAGGGAAAAGTGATGCTGTTTCAACAGTTCGCGGATATCGATGCGTGGCCCATTTGTCTCAGTACGCGGGACCCTGATGAAATTGTTCAGACCATCACCAATATTGCTTCAGGGTTTGGAGGCATCAATCTCGAAGACTTTAGTGCCCCTCGATATTTTGAAATTGAACGACGGTTGAAGGCCACTCTCGATATTTCTGTGATGCAGGATGATTAACATGGGACCGCAGTGGTGATCTTGGCGGTGTTACGGAATGCGTTAAAAGTCACCAACTGCAAGCTCGATCAGACCAAGGTGGTTGTGAATGGCTTGGGTGCTGCCGGGACGGCATGTTGCCAGTTATTAATTTCCGCCGGTGTTGGGCAGATCACAGGATGCGACAAAAACGGGTTGGTCTTGGATGAACGCATGGATGTTTTTCGATCGACTGATGACCATCTCACTAACTTCATTCACTACGATCAGCCAACCGGAACCTTTAAGGCTGCCTTGAAAGATGCAGATGTGTTTATTGGGCTTTCCGCCGGAAACATTCTGAAGTCCGACGATTTGAATCCTATGTCGCCTGATGCGATTGTCTTTGCTCTTGCTAATCCTGAGCCAGAAATTTCGCCAGAAGCCGCATCCAAAAAATGCAGAATTTATGCGAGCGGACGGTCGGATTATCCAAACCAAAGCAATAACCTTCTTGCCTTTCCCGGACTGTTCCGTGGGGCATTGGATGTGCAAGCCAAGGAAATCAACAAGGCCATGAAATTGGCGGCGGCGGAAGCATTGGCGAGCGTGATTTCCGATGATGCACTCAATGCAGACTATATTATTCCTAGCGTCTTTGATAAAAAGGTAGTCCCTGCCATTGCCAAAGCCGTTGCCCAAGCCGCGCAGAAAACGGGGGTGGCTCGACGTATTCCCAAACATGAGGAGATTCTCGAGTAAGAACCAAGGGGATTTGTGAAATAGGTGTATTGCGCCTAAATGCCGTTTCTTGGATAACCTG
Organism: uncultured Nitrospiraceae bacterium; assembly: GCA_964392595.1. Lineage (GTDB taxonomy): Bacteria > Nitrospirota > Nitrospiria > Nitrospirales > UBA8639 > Nitronereus. Next base: position 3,988 of record CAYMQW010000161.1, on the reverse strand, counting down.
ACGAATTGCCTTTTCTTTATTCAAAATATTACCTTCCTGGGAGTTTTTTTCTTCCTGATGAATAGGACTCATGTTTTCTCCATTTCTTCTATTTGGTGCAACATCGTTACTGGGGTTTCATCTTGCCACGATGTTTCCCAAGGCGTTGCTACCGTTTATTTCTCCCGGTAATAGGGCCAAAGCTGTTCGCCAGTGGCCTGCACTTCAACTTCATGATCCAGTCTGGGTTGCCGAGGTGTTTCAGCGAACGCAGCCGGATGTTCTGTTGTACTGCCATGCCGTGTGTGATGTGCCGAAGTGTGAGGCTTCGCCTGGTTGGGCGTATGAGATGAATGTGCAACAACTCGACCGCGTGATGGTGGCTTTGCCTGTGTACACGCGGTTGGTGTACGTGTCGTCTGATCATGTGTTTGGTGGAGATGGCGTGTATTCAGAAGAGTCCATCCCGTCGCCCATAAGTGTGTATGGACGAACTCGTGTCGAAGCGGAGCAACTGGTGTTGAAAAGGTCAGGGTCGTTGGTGATTCGGGCGGGGCTTGGGATTGGTGAATCCCCAGATGGGCGCACCGGACATTTGGATTGGTTGCGTTATCGCACCAAACGTAACCTGCCTATGACGATTATCGAAGATGAATATCGATCTGTTGTCTGGCAACGCGATTTAGCAAACCGGGTAATGCAGCTAGCCCAAAGCAAAGACACGGGGATTCGCCATATTTCCGCAACTCGAGCCATGTCGCGTGTGGAGTTAGCCAATTATTTAATGAGTCGATATGAAATTCCCGCGAGCTTAAAAATTGAAACTCGCCTTCAACAAGCCACTCCTCATTTGGGTCGTGTCGAATTATCGAGCGTCCATGCAGGCAACCTATCCCGTCCTCTATTCAGCGTGCTCGATGGGTAACCGATTATCTTGCCCAAATGCAAGTCTTGGCGCAATCGTAAAGTATTTTATTTTTCGATCAGTTAAAATCTTCCCCTCGCCCCTGAGGGGAGAGGATGGGGTGAGGGGTTTACTCTTCAGAAAGGGAAATGTCTTTGGAAATAAATGGGCATTAAGTCTAATGCGTATTTGATTGGTTTCATGGGACGCCTGAGGTATTCTACCTTTGAGGGGACTGCTTGGGCTGAAGCATTCCTATCTATCACAGAAGAGATTGAATGGAATGAGTGATTCTGAGAAAAGAAATCCAGGACTTGAAACGGGGATCAAACTCGATCTCCGCGGTCAAATGACCTATGAGGGGTATCTCCAACTGGATCTGTTGTTGTCTGCTCAGAAACCGCTGAGTGATCCTCTCCATCATGATGAGCTGCTCTTTATCATTCAGCATCAAACATCGGAATTGTGGATGAAGCTGATTCTGCATGAGCTGCAGGCCGCCATCGGATATATTCAACAAGATAATCTCGCCCCGTGTTTTAAGATCCTGTCTCGCGTCAAACAGATTCAAAGACAATTATTCGAACAATGGGGGGTATTGGAAACACTCACGCCCAATGAATATGCCCAGTTTCGCAAGGTGTTGGCTAGTGCCTCCGGATCCCAGTCAGCTCAATACCGGGAAATTGAATTTATGCTCGGAAATAAAAATGCGGAAGTGGCTGAGGTGTTTCGGTACAGTGATCGCTTGTGCCAAGAGGTTACGCAGATTCTGCATGAGCCTAGCATTTACGATGAATTTCTGCGCTACCTCACTCGCGGCGGGTATCCTATTCCTGAAGAATGCCAGGAGCGGGATTGGTCCAAACCGCATGTCCGTAATCCGAACCTCATTCCGATATTTAAGGAGATCTATGACCACCCGGAAGACCAATGGAGCGAGTATGAAATGTGTGAGAAGTTGGTCGATGTCGAAGAAAATTTTCACCTATGGCGCTTTCGCCATTTAAAGACGGTGGAGCGGATTATTGGTTGCAAGCGTGGGACCGGCGGGTCATCAGGTGTCGGATATCTCAAACAGGCTCTCGATATTACTTTTTTTCCTGAGATCTTCGATGTCCGTACGGAAATCGACGGCTGAAGAGATTCAGGAACATGTGGCCGCACTTGGGGCAGGACCGTTAGAAGAACATGCCCTGGTTCAATCTATCCATCCCTTATTTTCGAGGGTGTTACAACGTGAAGAAATCTACCTTGCCAATCATTTGTTAGGACGCCCACTGGATCAGACTGCAAGGGATGTTCAACAGGCGTTAGCCTTTTGGTACGAAAGTTTGGACGAGGCTTGGGATCCCTGGCTAGATGAAATCCAAGCCTTTCGTGGTCGGATTGCCCAACTGATTCATGCGCTACGCGAAGACTCTATTATTCCTAAAAGCAGTGCCAGCCAAGGTTTGCGCGCCATCCTACATTGTGACGACGAAAAGATCCAAGTCGTCACGACGACCGCCGAGTTTGGCTCCATCGATCATATCCTCAAGCTCTATGCCCAACGCGATCGGATTGAATTGATTTGCGTTAGGCCGGATGAGCACGGGGTCTATCAAAGTTAGCGTGGAGGACCACGCGGCGTGAGCCCGTGGGTATCTACAGCCCATCCTTAAGATACAAGGACTGCGCATACTCCTCGTATGGAAAGGACGAGGAACGCCGCCAGACGGGATGGATCGACGCCCAAACATGGGAAGTTATTCTTGCACGAGCCCTAAGGCCTGACCAACAGTTTGTATGTCAGTGGGCGATTCCACGGAATATTCTTGGAAGTGTCCTAGTGTGGGGTGGTGAAAACCGAGCGTTCGTGCGTGGAGCATGAGGCGTGGAATGGTGATCCCTTCAATTTGGCTGACTTTTTCTCCGCCATAGATCGTATCTCCTAAGATTGGGCAATTGATTGATGCCATGTGTACGCGCAATTGATGGGTTCTGCCTGTTCGTGGAGAGAGCCGTACTTGCGATGCTGTTTTCTCAAAATGTTGTATCACTTGATACTCCGTGATGGCATGCTTCGGCTGATCGGTTTGTGGTGAGATTAATTTGTGGTTTTTCACATCTTGGCCGATTGGCACCTGAATCACTCCTGTGTTGTCTTTGGGCCTACCCCAGACCAACGCTTCGTACACTCGAGTAATCGTGTGTTGCTCGAACTGGGAAGTGAGTGAACAATGGGCTTCGGCCGTTTTGGCAATCACCATGATTCCTGAGGTAAGTTTGTCTAACCGATGAACCAATCCCGGTTTGGGTGTTTCCTTCGTAGCGCTTTGGTTTGCTTTATTGCTTTGAAAGTGCAAAAGGAGAGCGTTCAGTAAGGTCCCTGACCAATTTCCAGAAGTTGGGTGTACGACAATTCCTGCTGGTTTATTGATGACGAGTACTGTGTCGTCTTCATAAAGAATATCAAGGGGCAGAGTCTTTCCATCGATGGTTAAGGGTTCTGGTTGGGGCGTGTCCATGGTGATGCGGTCGCCTGGTTTGATGATATGGCTTGGTTTAACGACGGAGGTGTTCAGTCGGATTCGGCCCAACTCAATCAATCGCTGAATCCCTGTACGTGAAATATCCGGTTCGCGATGGCAGAGAAATACATCGAGCCGTTTCCGGGTTTCGCCTGAAGTGATGACAAATTCGGTAATCATTGGAGTGGTAGTTCAATTCAGCAGGTATTGGAAAATAGTTTCAAAAAAGTAGCAGTACAGAAAGATGGGCAAGGGTAACCCGATAAGGGTGCCAATCATATAATGCCGAAATCGTAGATCGGTGAGGGCCAACGCGTAGTTTATGGCAGGCAGGGTTTGAAACAGTAAGCGAAGAATGGCGACGGATAAAATGGGACGTTGATCTAAGTGTGAAAAAATACGATCGGCCCATTTGTTTTTGAGGCTGCGCAAAGCGGTTCCTCCGACCGAACGGATGAGGAAAAAACTTATGGAGGCGGAGCACAGTGCTGCCAGGAAAGAAGCCATTCCTCCCCATTCTTTTCCCAAGGCAAATACGGCCCCTACCAAAAATATCCAACCTGGTACGTACACCAGGTTGCCAACGCTATAA
>CAYMQW010000160.1:0-5862 GCA_964392595.1 uncultured Nitrospiraceae bacterium | reverse complement strand
CAACTGCTGTGTCTAGGTTGAACCTAGACACCATAAAATTCACGTATGATCGATACGCACCAATGAGCAATACTCGCATCGCCAAACGCATGTGGTTATGGATTAATCGGGATGGCAGTCGATGGAAACTGGCCAAAACGGAGGAGGGGTTTTGGTTTTGCCCAGTGGGTTCCGGAGGCAAACGCCGAGGGCCTTGGGAAGCCGGATTCCCTCCGGGGTTAGACGATATTCCCCCTTGGCATAAGCAGTCATAGGAGTTATGTGTGAGTTATGACTCGGAACCTTCGGATCTCAAGTTATCGACTGGCTTTTTGGCATGCGCCTATACGGGCACGTCATGAGGAAGAGGATGACTTGGATTGCATATTTTGCCGATTCACTGAAGGAGTCGCCCGAATGCGTGATGTCGCAGGCTACCTTCACCGCAGAGGTTTTACGATTACCAAATGTGATAACCGCTCTTTGACTATTGCCCTGGAAAACTCGTCCGAGACCTCAGACACGATCCTTTCACACCACAAGTCCGCGTTGCTTCGAATCATTTCCGGGCAACAAGCATTTGCTTTTCCCTCTCCACGTTTTGAATAAGGGCCTGTTAAAAAATACCTAGGACAAAACCGTGCCTAGATTTGGGTCGGATTTTTCCCGTCATTTTTTTTTACAGGCCCTAATACCATCCCATACGTTTACACCTTCCAATCAGAAACAACGTGCCTTTGCTCTGCTAAAACAAAACAATATGGATGATGGGGTCTCAAAACGTCCTAGGACCATCAAGATTCTGAACCAATACACCGAAACAGCTAACAATGAAGGGGATTCGCTTTCCAACCTCTACAAAATCTGGGCGCTTGATTTCATCGACCTTCACCCCCATTCACAGTTTGGAACGGAGATTGCAACATCCAGGCTAGAAAGTCCATATTCTGTTTGATTTTTCTCAAATTGACGAAATAGGAACTATGCACGGGCGCACGAATTGGTCGGGTTTTCGTAGGAAACTTCAGCGAGTTATGAAAATACTCCTATTAGCCAGTATCGTATTTTGGACACATCTGTGTGCAGATTTTGCCACAGCCTTGACTCCTCAAAGCACGACACCTTCGTCTTCTGGCTCTCTTTTTGAAACTTCCACAATATTAGATGCCCGAGACTTGCTTCCCCCGGAACTGTTGAAAGGCGACCATCATACCGTACTCGACCAAGTTGAACCATTCCGATTCACCAACCATTTCACGATATCATCGCAATCTGGACAATTCGATGCCTACGGGCAAGACATGCTCCGAATTCGCATTCAGGAGATTGAAGCCCTAGTAAAATTACAAGAGGAAGGCGCACTTGATCAGATGTCGGCATTTGGACATGGCGTGGCCCACGCCGTGGTAAGCCCTCTGAAGTTTGTGGTCGGTCTGTTGACCGATCCAGTGGAAACGCTTGTTCAAATTCCCAAAGGGCTATGGCGTTTCACCACTCGTCTCAAGGAAATGGCCACCGGCGATCGAGGAAATTTGGAAGATCCCGTAAGCAAGGAATTGATCGGATTCTCGATGGTGAAACGAAAAATCGCCGACGAATTAGGTGTGGATTCCTACTCCTCTAATCCTGTGCTACAGGATACTCTCAATGGCCTTAGTTGGGCCGGATATGCCGGCGATACCGGCGTCCGACTACTCACTATTCCTATTGCAGGTGCCGCAGGGGCCGTGTTAACGGGAACGACCTTGAGCACGACCGTCAGCGACCTCCTACGGGACTATGCCCCGGAAGACCTTCGACGCCTGAATCGTGACAAATTGAAAGACATGGATATTGATAAATGGATCATTGAGGACTTTCTCAGCCACCCGTGGTACTCCCCTCGACACGAAACCGTCATTGTCCAGGCCCTCTCGGCAATGCAGTCCGTTGCCAACCGTGGCCGGTTTCTTGAAGTCGCGATGTCAGCACAATACGAAGAAGACGCGTTGTTTTTTCAGCGCCTCTCGGAAATGCTGCTCGCTTATCATCATAGTATCCGCCCACTGAGTGACATCGTGACCATCGACAACCAACTTGTCATGGGATACGCCAATAACCACACGCTCATTGCCATGATTCCAACGGCTCGATTAGCCTGGCAGCGGGAAGTGGCTGAGGCAGCACAGCGTATTCGGCATTGGAAAAATCCAGACCATCCAACTCAGCGCGTGGAAGTATGGATTTCAGGAGAGCCCACACCCATGGCGGCCAAAAATCTCAAGGCCATGGGGCTCACCGTCCGTAAATTTGTGGGGAATAATTTGCGATGGGCGTCGACAGGAGAACCCCTTAACCTTGCGGCGAGCACTTTGCCTTTTGGCAATTAGAGTCATTCCAAATACATTCCACAAACTCGAAATCCGAATATCAAAACTCGAAACAAATCCGAAATCCTCAATTCGATTTTTTCAGTTCATGTGCTTCGGATTTAGATATTCGAGCTTCGGATTTGCGCTCTTGCGCTTCTGTCATCAGCAGAGTGAGCGGGGTATAACACTTCCTCTTGACCTTTTGATTTCCATGTCCGGGCTAACTGTTTGGCTTCTTCAATTTGAGCCGGCGTCATCACCTCTTCCAACATCGGCAACGCCATGAGTGCAGGTTCCATGCCTTGGTTGGCTGACAGAAAAGCCCACTTAGGACCCGCGAGAAAATAACTTGACCAATCTCGCATCCAATCTTCGGGCCATCTTTGAACGGGCCTCAATCGAAAAACCCTCACCATAGCTATACTATGCCTCGAGTGTTTCTCAATCGTTCCGTCCAAATCCAACCCAAGTCTTGGCGCGATATTGGTCAAGTTATTTTCTCGCGGGTCCTTAGACGATTGCACATAATCTTGAGCTACACCATCTCCCTTGAAATACAACAATCCTAAATGGTTTTGGCCAGCCGCATTGTCTTGCTCAGCGGCTCGAATAAACCAATAAAAGGCCTGGCGATTATCCTTGGGAACACCCAATCCATGCAGGTAGATCATGCCTAGGTTATTTTTGGCTCTAGAATGTCCTTGATCCGCCGACCGCGTCGGCCATTCCCGAGCTTTGGCAAAATCTTGGTCAACCCCTTGTCCCCATCGATACATATAACCCAGCATGTTTTGCGCTTCGGCATGACCTTGAGCCGCCAACGGCGACCATTCTTGAAAGGCAGCCTCAAAATCCTCGGCAATATACGCACTCTCTCCTCCATCAAAATCAGCCCATGTGGGGAATGCCCCAAGAAGAATGATCCCAATGATCACGCCAATAGTAGAAAGAGTTTTGTTGTTCATTTGCCCCCCTGGGTTATGATCTGAACTCATGCGCTGGATTACTCACGCTATTCATTCAACGACTCCAAATCAATGACGAACCGAAACCTGACATCACCCTTCACGACCCGATCATAGGCCTCATTGACTTGCTGGATCGGAATGACTTCAACATCAGACGGTATATTATGCTCGGCACAGAAATCGAGCATGTCCTGAGTCTCTTGAATCCCGCCGATTAAAGACCCCACCAAGCGCCTCCGCTTGAGTACGAGATGAAAGGCCGCCACCGACAACGGATCACTGGGCGCCCCGACTACAATCATTGTCCCATCTCGAGTCAGCAAATCCAAATAGGCATTGTAGTCATGATACTCTGAAACGGTATCGATCAGAAAATCAAACTTGCCTGAAAGCCCGGCCATTGCCCCATCTTTCTCGGTGGCCACAAAATCAGCAGCCCCCAGTCGTTCCGCATCGGGTCGTTTGGATTCAGAACGACTAAAAACAGTTACATCAGCACCAAGCGCACGTCCGATCTTCACAGCCATGTGACCAAGCCCCCCTAACCCCACCACTCCGAGCCTGTGCCCTTTCCCCACACCCCAATGTTTCAGGGGGGAATAGGTCGTGATACCCGCACACAACAACGGAGCAGCTCCCTCTAAAGCCAGGGAAGAAGGTATTCGCAGCACATATTTTTCATCCACAACAATCTGTTTCGAATAGCCGCCATAGGTTGGCGCGCCCTGTTTATCGAGGCCGTTATAGGTGATGATCATGCCCTCTTCGCAATACTGTTCCAGCCCTTCCTGACAGGACGCACAGGTCCGACAAGAATCGACGAAACACCCAACACCAACTGTGTCACCCACCTTCAACGTTATGACTTCAGGGCCAACCTGAACGGCAGTCCCCACAATTTCATGGCCTGGGACCATCGGGAAAATCGATCCCCCCCACTCATCACGAACTTGATGGATGTCGGAATGACAAATTCCGCAATACCGAATGTTGATCAGAACATCATGAGAACCAACCGCTCGACGGTCGCAATGAAACGGTCCCAGCGCTGCTCCAGCCTGTAACGCAGCGTAACCTTTTGTCTGTGACATGGAGTCTCCTTGTTCGTGTTTCAAACATGGTGAATATCGTAGAGCTTCGCTTCAGATGGCCTGATTCATCACGACATATCCATCGGTCCCCGGATGGCCCAGATGCCCGATGTGAACCCGACCGCCTGGTTCGCGGATTCTATTCACTCAGGATTGAGATGAGTTCAGTTGGGTCGAGTGCTTTAACGGGTGCCTGTCGGAAGTTCTGCGTGTTCCGTGTGACAACCGCATCGACGCCAACTAAATCACCGGCGTGCGACAAGACGGCGTCTTCAAAATCCTTCATTTTGCTCTTGAGCGCTTCCTCAATGACGGAGCGGTTCACCGGGGCAATGTCGAAAAGCTCGGTGAGCCGATGCAAAGCCTCCCGCGCATCCGGCTTGGATAGCGACAAGTTCATCAGGTAGTCAATGGTCGTAATGGTGGTTGCACACAAGAACCCGTCTATGCGGGATTGTTCAACCAATGCGAACACACGAGCTGCAGGTTGGACAAAGGGTTTACGAGCCAACAGAACGTCAAGGACCACATTCGTATCGACAATCACCTTCACCCGTGCTTCTCCCGAAGGTGCTTTTTGTAATCCTTTTCAGACACACGGCGACCTTTCAGCAGACCAATCAACGAAGAAGTAACAGGAGGTAGGGTGTGCTTGCCAGACTTGGTCACACCAAGCGCATCAATAAATTCACCCACCATCCGAGAGACAGACTTCCCCCTACGTTTCGCCTCAGATTTGGCCCTTCGGACCAGCGCTTCATCCATACGCAATGTAAGTTTCGTATTCATACCGTACAATATACTCGGAACTGTACGTCTAATCAATCGATCTTCTGGGAACAATGATATTGAGGTCTGTTGAATATTTCAGGTTCATGACCCATAGAGGCTCCAGGGAGCCAACTCGCAGCAGTGGGAGGGAATATTCAACAGACCCTATGACTATTTGCTAAATAGGATTGCCTCCTATTCTATTCAGAATTATTAGATGCAGGGTTTCACCCCTACAGACGAGGTCCTTTTGTTTCGGCAAAAGGACCCAAAACCATTTCCGCCCGTGCGCGGCCCTCTGGGTCCCTCCGCCTCCGTACCGAATAATATGGCTCAGGAACTCGCGGAGTCTATCCTGAGCTTGTCGAAGGACCTCAAACAGCCTTCGCCAAAAAAGTCGATTCAAGGGTGCGGCTCCGCCGCACCCAACGCAGGCTGAAATGAACTTGGGATAATTTTTGATCTCCTTAACTCTCAACCAAAGACTTGACCCGTACCTCGTACCTTTGACCCGTACCTCTGGCGAAAGAAAGGTATTATGAGTCAAGACTTGCTCCCCTGCCTTTAAGGGATCCTGTATGGCATTACAAAACCTGACCCCATAACATAATCTGCAGACTATGCGAGAAGCTCTTAAACTCTTATCTAAACGTAACTACTCACCCCTCCCGGCATAAATCTGCCCAGAAAGAGCCATCTGTA
>CAYMQW010000159.1:0-5874 GCA_964392595.1 uncultured Nitrospiraceae bacterium | reverse complement strand
AATATACCAGCTGGCCGACTGTTAAGGTGGTGCACTTATTATGTGAATTCAAGATGTCTTTATTGCGCCCAACTGTCGTTTCTATAGTGATTCCAAGTAAGTTCCATAAACTACACTCGAAATCCGAATATCGAAATCCGAAACAAACCAGAAATCCTAAATTCGAGATCCTCCATTGTGGCCATTTTAATTTGTTTCGGATTTTGAAATTCGAGTGTCGGATTTACGCCATCAGCAGAGAGAACGGAAGTTCATTGAAATACCTAGAGGATCATCGGAGTGAGACACGGAGAGCCAGGGATCGTGACGTGAGGTGAAAAAAACAAGATGGACTGTTTCCTGGAAGCGGATGGGAAAGGATAAGATTGTCTTAGCCTATTCTGTTATCAGATGTTGCGACGTTTTTCGGGCCACGCCGGTTTCTTGTGCGGCCTTGGCGACGGCTTGGGCTACGGCCGGAACCACGTGTTTATTGAAAACGCTTGGAATAATATATTCTTCACTGAGGGTTGAAGGAGGAATGACATCAGCTAAGGCTCCAGCGGCAGCAAGTTGCATCGATTCATTAATGGTCGTGGCCTGAACATCTAACGCCCCTCGAAAGATTCCAGGAAAGGCCAATAAGTTATTGCTCTGATTGGGATAGTCCGACCGACCACTTGCATAGATCCGGCAATGATTCTGTGCGGCTTCAGGGGCCAATTCCGGGTCGGGATTCGCGAGCGCAAACACGATGGGGTCTTGAGCCATGAGATCAAGATCCTGTGGTTGCAAGACATTCCCGGCGGAAAGCCCGATGAAGACGTCCGCGCCTTGGAGCGCATCGCGTAGTGTGCCAATGGGTTTGTCATATTGGATGATGGAAGGAAGGGCATTGCGCCGATTATACAGTTCCCGCGCCTCGCCTCTGAGGACAAATCCTTGCTTGTCACAACCTCGTAGGTGTTGAAGCCCCGCAGCCAGGAGCAATTGGCAGCATGCTGTGCCGGCTGCGCCAAGCCCATTCACGACAATCGTGATTTCCTCCAACCGACGGTGGGTCACGGTGAGCGCATTATGGAGTGCGGCCAAAACCACGACGGCCGTTCCATGTTGGTCATCGTGCATCACCGGAATATCAAGCTTGTCCTGCAGTTGCCGTTCAATTTCAAAGCAGCGTGGTGCGCTAATATCTTCAAGATTGATGCCTCCGAAACTTGGTGCAATGGCCAACACGATCTTGATGATTTCATCCGGATCTCTGGTGTCCAGGCAAATCGGCCAGGCATCGATTCCTGCAAATTGGTGGAAGAGCATGACTTTCCCTTCCATGACCGGCAGGGCCGCCTCGGGACCAAGACTCCCGAGTCCCAGGACGGCGGACCCGTCGGTGACGACAGCGACACTGTTGCACTTACTCGTGAATCGATAGGCTAACGATGGATCCCCGGCAATGGCTTGACAGACGCGTCCTACCCCTGGTGTATACGCCATGGAGAGGGTATTTCTATTTTTGATTTGAAACTTACTGCCCACATGGATTTTTCCACCCAAGTGCATCATGAAAATGCGATCTGAAGCTGAAATGACCTTCACGTCGTCGAGTTGGTCCAACCGTTCTACAATCTTCTGTCCATGCTCTTCATTTTTGGCGTCAAATGTAATGTCACGGATCACGGTGGATTTTGACGCGGAGACAATATCCGCCGCACCAAGACTGGCCCCTTCTTCCGCTAACAGTGTGGCCACTTCCGCAAAGACTCCGAGTTTCTGGGTAAGTTCGAGTCTTACGGCCAACCGGTAGTTTGAATAGGGTCCTAAGTCCCTTTGTGGATGTTTCGGACCCTTTCCTCTCCCAAACAAATTCCAGATCACAACAGACCCTTTATGTTGATTGGACAGATAGTCATTGTTGTTGTGAGACCAGTTCATGGCAGGCCGCCGTGGTTTGTACCAATCGCGGTTCAACGGGCCAATGGGCTGTTCTTCCATGGTTTTCCATCGTAACGGAGACGGACATATCAAGGTTATTGGTTGCGTTGCCTGAATAATAGCCACTGGTTGGCGCAATGTCCTCATAATCTCGGCCAATGGCGACCGTGAGATAGCGTTCATCGCATCGACGCTGGTGTGTCGGATCGTAAGGTACCCATAGCAACGTTCCTTGCGGGTCCGTGGGAAGCAGGACCTCAATCCAGGCATGCATCTGGCCTTCCCCTGGGAGATAACCGGAGACATAGCGAGCGGACAGACCGGCCAATCGGCATAAGGCCAACATGACATGGGCATAGTCCTGACAGACTCCGGCTCCTTGCGCGAAGGCCTCGGCGGCGGTTGTGCCGACGTGGGTGCGACCGGACTCATAGCGCATATGCGTGTGCACTTGATGAAGGAACGACTCCGCAAGTTCGAAAGGGGGCATGCCACGTTCTTGAGATCGTCGCGTCATATGGAGCAGCCCTTCCGATCGATCAACCAAGCGGGTCAGTTGGGTAAACTCGGCCGCTTCCACGGTACAATCGGATTCCTGTGAGTGGACCCCTTGGAGAGCCAGGGTTCCGTCAATGAGGTACAACGCTTGGGTTTCCACTCTCATCTCAATTGTACAATGAAGTTCATCCTTGATGTGGGTATGGTCGAGTTGCCACACCAAATTCCCAAAGGCGTCTGTGAAGTGACGGTAATCCGATGGCGGGTCCATCTGCCATCGAATATCCAAGCGGCGTTGTTTGCCATAATGTTGAGGCGGAGCTAATCGCATGATAGTTTTGACCTGGGACACAGGTGAATCATAGCGGTAGGCAAAGAAATGCCGGACCGCGAGTGTCGCTTTGATTGGCTCGTGGCTTGGTTGTGACACATGAATCGGTGGGCGATGGAAATGTTCCGCCACAGGGACCGGTTGATCACAGTAACCGTTGGAGCCGAAAAAGGTCTGCGCGATGTGATTGGTGATTTTATCAACTTGCGACACAACCTGAGTGAGAAACACGGGCAGGCCGAGTCGGTAGATTTCTTCTAAATTCCCAAATTCCAAATCAGCGGCGAATTGGCCGGCCAGCCGTTCGGTCTCGCGTACTTGGGGGTTGCGAAGGCCGGATGACAGCCGAGAGAGCATGTGTCGAATCAGACTCGCGGCGAAGCGGACCGATCGTGGAAACTTGTTGTGAAACAACAGGAATTGAACGATCTTACGTGGAACCAACTGAGACCGATAGAACTTGCGATAGGCTTCATAGGCGCTGGCTGATTTCAGAATCGCCAGACATTGATGATAGTCGGAGATGGCACCGGGCTCGGGGTCGGCTTTCGAGAGGACCGTCTCATCCAGGAGTCTGGCTGTTCGTCCGGCTCGTTCAATGTTTTTACCCAAACGATAGAAGTTCCATCCCTCATCGTGGAGCATGGTGTTGCCCAGGACCCCGTCTGCGGTGTAACACATATGCTGAATGTGCGTGAGTAGTCGATGTGGGCTCGGCCAGAGAGCATCATTGCGTTTATCCCGCAACCCAAGGTAGAAGTCGTTGAGATGGCACCAGACTTCGCTCGACAGTTGATCCTGAATGCCCCGAGCATTTTCCCGTCCCATCTGAATCAGGTTAAATAACGAATTCGGATTTTTGGGATGGAACGTCAAAAATTCCAGGACTGATTGGATCTTCAGGCGGCCGTAGATTTCTTGATACAGCTGGAATTCTCCATTCCCTTCGAGGTACCCCTTCCAGGGTTGGGTTTGCTCGTTCGAATTGGTGGTTTCCAACAACAGGTGGTAGTGGACGTTGGTGTAGCGAGCGGTATACTCCACACGCTCTAAATACCGGCCCATCCAAAAAAAAGATTCAGCTGTGCGGCTTAACATGCTCAGCCTTCTCCATACAGCACCCAGGTATCTTTGCTGCCACCACCCTGGGATGAGTTTACAACCAACGATCCTTCCTGGAGAGCGACTCTAGTGAGACCTCCGAGAGAAATGGAGATGTCTTGTCCCCAGAGAATAAATGGCCTTAAGTCGATGTGACGACCGGAGAGGTGTAAGCCTCCAGTACTGTTGGGAACGATACAGGGATGTTGGGAAAGAGCCATAATGGGTTGCGCAATATATTTCCGCGGTTCCGCGATAATCCGTTTCCGAAAATCTTCTCGTTGCGTCTGGGTTGATGCGGAACCGATCAGCATGCCGTATCCGCCTGATTCGTCGACCGACTTCACCACCAAATTGGGAAGATTGTCGAGCACGAATTGACGTTGGTCATCGTTCACGCAGAGATACGTTGGCACATTCGGCAGAATCGGGGTTTCGCTGAGATAATATTCAATCATGATTGGAACGAAGGAATAAATCGCTTTGTCATCAACCACGCCGGTCCCAATGCCGTTGGCGAGAGCCACGTTCCCGGCCCGGTAGGCACGCATGAGGCCGGGCACCCCGAGGGCTGAGTCGTGCCGGAAGACTTCGGGATCAAGAAACGCATCGTCTACTCGTCGGTAAATGACATCGACTTGTTGGAGTCCCTGCGTGGTTTTCATATAGACGCGATCGTTTTCCACCACTAAGTCTCGACCTTCGACCAACTCGATGCCCATTTGGAGTGAGAGGAACGAGTGTTCGAAGTAAGCTGAGTTGCAGACTCCAGGAGTGAGGAGCACGATCGTGGGGTGTTCGCGCGTGTCATTGGCCAGGAATCTCAAATTCTCCCATAGTTGTGTGGGATAGTGGTCAATGGGTCTGACCCGCATTTCCGTAAACAGATTGGGAAAGGTCTGCTTCATGACCATCCGGTTTTCTAAGACATACGAGATGCCAGAGGGGGTACGAACGTTGTCTTCCAACACACGGTAGGTTCCATCCTGATCTCGAATAAGATCGATTCCCGAAATATGAATGAAAATATCTTTTGGCGGGCGAAACCCAATAAGGTCAGGTTGGAAGTGGGTGGCTGTTTCCACGAGTTCACGGGGAATCCGGCCATCCCGAAGAATGGATTGCTTGCCGTAAATATCCAGCAGAAAGAGATTCAAGGCCCGGATTCGTTGCCGGAGGCCATCTTCCAGGATCCGCCACTCACTGTTCGGAATAATCCGTGGCAGGAGATCAAACGGAAAAATCCGTTCGGTGTGTTCCGACTCTCCGTAGACCGTGAAGGTAATACCTTGCCGAAGAAACGCTTGGTCAGCCTGACGGCGTTTCAATTCAAGGTCGTGTGGCGGGAGTTGACCCAGACGTTCGATTAGTTGTCGGTAGTGTCGGCGGAGAGCATTGGGGGCCTCATACATTTCATCAAAGCCCGGAGTGTGTTTTGAGTCGAGTCGTAAATTATTCATTGTGCGGCAATGGGTGGTTCGTTAAAAATAAAGAGAACTGGATGAAGTGTGTCGTCATAAAGAAGGGTTGTTTCAACAGCGGTATTGAGATAGGTTTGGGCGCTGTTGGAACGGGTCTTTCGTCAATATTTTTGTTTGTATCATTTACGTCTAGGGTCTCGGGATAGACACATTTTTCCTTCCACCCGCCTTAGTTGTTGATCGGGATTTTTTTCAGTGGCCTTTAATCTTACGTGGGGAAGGGTAAGTGAGGGAACTTAGATCATACTGAGGAAATAAATACGAATGGTCTTAGACTACGAGTATTGGGGAAGGCAGGTTCCTGACAAAACGCGTGGGTCTGCAAAAAAAAGTATCTGATTGCCTGTCCACTTTGGAGAGGGAGCCATATGGTAAGAGGATGTGTGTTCTAATCAGGGAAGAGAAAAGGCTGAATATTCTTTGAGGGCTGCCGTCATCGATTGGCCCAAAGAGCGTGATGGGGTGACTTGTGAACAAATCTGCTCCAAGGCCGCGAGTAAGGACCCGCGAGAAAATAACTTGACCAATCTCGCGCCAAGATTTGGGTTGGAT
>CAYMQW010000158.1:0-5898 GCA_964392595.1 uncultured Nitrospiraceae bacterium | reverse complement strand
ATCCGACCCAAATCTTGGCGCGATATTGATCAAGTTATTTTCCCGCAGGTCCTAAGTCTGGCATTTCCCTCTTCTTGTCATATCGAAATTCACGTACTGTCTGCTGGTTTCATGGGGCAATGGCGTGAAGTAGGGGCCGAATGCCTGACACCACAAACGATGGAAGAATTTAAACGCGGGAACAATGAAGAGGTTTTCCAAATATGTGAGTCACTTTTTGCGAAAAAATACCTACCAGCTGTATGAACTAAAATTGACCTTCCAAATGGCGAGTAGTATAAAAATACAGAGTAACACAAGAGGACAAAAAAAAGAAAGTTTGAGCCCCTTCCAAGGTGAAATGAGTCTGAAACCAAGCTAGGTTTCGTTCTTGATTTGAAGGCTGAACACCTCTGTCGAGGATGGGCCCCGTCGGCTGATCCTGCGGCGGAATGAGGCGTTGCGTCACACGGTGGACACGCGACGCCAGGACAAGGTGGCGACACTGCAGCAGAAGGTCGTGGAACGCAATGTGTTCGTTCAAGAAGCCAAACGGGCCACTCCGGCGGCGGGACAGCGTCAGCTGACCCAGTGGGCCAAGAAGCACAAGCTGACCGCCTTCACCACACTCGCTCTGCAGGGCACCCAGCTTGTCGTCGAGATAGATGAAGCCAAGCAGGCCGAGGCGGCCTTGTTGGATGGCTGCTCGGTGTTGGAGACGGATGTGTCGCTCGGGAGACGATGGAGGCCTCGACCGTGGATGCCTGGTACCGGGACCTGCAACGGGTGGAACGCGACTTCCGGACGCTGAAGACGGGCTTGCTCGAACTGCGCCTTATCTTTGTGCGGAAGGAAAACCGCACCCGTGGCCATGTCTTTGCCGCGATGCTCGCCCTGAAAGTAACCCGGGAAGGAGAGCGAGGCCTGAAGGAGGCGTTTGGGACGACGGAGCAGAGTGTCCGGCCCTCACGCTTGATGATGCCCTGGGGCCCTGTCACGGTTGTGCTTTCAACGCCAGGAGATCGCCGGGCAGGAGGTGCTTCAGCTCACTCGACCCGATGCCCGACAGGCGGCGATCTTTGCCGCGCTGGGGATCAACACGCCCGCCACGACGAGGCCAGCCTCAGCTCACATGTAGGCAGAGGCGACACCTCACCAAGACAGCAATTTCTTCCATCACATCAACATGTTACAGGCTAAAACTCGTCCGCAACTCGGGGGAAGATCCGTCAGGGGGCCACCCCTCTTGGCCGTGGAATTCTTGAACGTGATATTGGGAGGCTGAAGATGCTGAAATCGTATTGTATTGCGGCGGAGGGTATCGGTCCGTGTTGGCTGCGGTGAGTCTCTCATGGAAATGGGATACACATGAGTCGCTTCAATGGCAGGTGGAATCAAGGTTTGGCGTCAGGCAGGGTTACCCATTGAGCCAGGTCCTGATTCGTGAGCGTTGATTGCGTGAGGGGAGATCAGGTGACCGAAATCCATCCAGAGATAATGGGCTAGAAACCGGTCAGAGATTAGCGATCGTCACCTAGTCTTTATCGAAATTTCTTGTTAAATTCTTTGACGACTTCGTTTGTGATATCGAGTCCCTTTCGACTATAGAGCACGATTTTTAGGGTTGAATCGCTGCCCTTATCGATCACAAGAGAAAACCCATGGCGGTCGGCCACCGCTTTGGTAGCTTGTTCAACCTTGCCCATGTATTCCTTGATCATATCGCGCTGTTTAACACCCAGTTCTTGTTGAAATTCTTGTACACGCTTTTGATATTCTTGCACTCTTCGTTGAAAGGTTCCTTTCTTGGCCGTTGTTTCTTTTTCACTTAACCCTTTGGCATTCTGGAGTTCTTCCTGAAGGGTTTTGAGCTCTTCCTCGTCCGACTTTAACAGTTTTTGTCGAATGGTGGCGTGTTCTTTTAAGGTCGCCAAAGCGCGTTTGCCGGCCTTGGATTTTTCAATCACGGCTTGCGGATCTACAATCCCAACCTTAAAATTCTTTGCGGCAAACGCTTGTGGAAGGCCACAGAATATGCTGATCAAAAACATGGTTAGGAACAGGGTGCCTGTTCGTGTGGTAGTTTTTGGGGAAATCACATCACTTACTCCTTGCATGGCACAGGCCTCCTTACTTGGGTCTAATCAGTAAACGTTGGGTTTCTCAATGGGTAGGGGGTGGTCTCACACCCGAGGTACGATGTTTCTCGTAGAGATACCGTATCAAACTTTGAGGTTATTCACTGGAATGTGGTGCTGTCAAGGTTACCTCGAAGAAAGCTGATTGACCTCGGACCATGTCCTATTATACAGGATCGGTGGATTTGATGTGCGGCTTCGTGATGATGCAGGGTTTCAGCGTGGTTTGCGTGAGAGGCATTGAATGGGAATGAAATCAACGGCTCCATTTTTAGTCTGTTTTGGTGATAGCCTGACTGCGGGGTATCAAACTGGGGTGGGAAGCTTTGGCCTGAATGCTGATACTCCCTATGGCGGATTTATCCAGCAATGGGTCGGTGATTGCGCGCGGATCGTGGTGACAGGAATTTGCGGAGAACTCACCAGCGAGATGGTGAAGCGTTTTCACCGAGATGTCCTGGCGGCTCAGCCGAAAGTCACCGTGATTTTAGGAGGAACCAATGATCTGGGCTCAGGCGTGACTCCTATGCACATTTTTGAAAATCTTAAGCTGATGTACCGTTCAGCCCTTGATGCAGGGATTGAACCGGTGGGAGTGACGGTGCCGTCGATCTGTGTAGATCTCGGTGGTCCCCGCATCAGGCAAAAAGATTTAGAAAGGCGGATTCCGCCTTGGTTGCAAACTCACATCGATCAACGACTCGTCCTGAACCAGCAGATTTCTGAGGTATGTCGGACATTCAATATACAGTGCCTGGATTTATTCTCTGAAACCCTAGAAGGACCCACCAATCTATTAGCTTCTCAGTTTGCCAGTGATGGGTTGCATTTCAATAGGGCCGGTTATGAAGTGTTTGCTAGACTGGTTTGGCGTCATATACTGGCCGAACCGTTTGGGGTCTGCCCGCCGTAATACCTACTTTTTGCGCGACCCCTAAGAGCTTGACGAAGATGAAGGTGCAGAAGATGATTGGGGTGAAGATGATGATGAACCCGAAGAGGAGGACCCAGAGGCCGACGAAGTCGAGCTCGAGTCACCACTTTTCCCTTCACCCTTTGACTCTGAACTGCCCCCGTCTTTTTTCCCGCTGGTTGAGTCGCCGGGCTTCGGTGCATTCGGATCTTTCAACTTATTTGAATAGTCCGTCACATACCATCCCGTTCCTTTAAACACAATGCCGGGTGCGGAAATGAGTTTGCGGACACTCTTTCCGCATTTGATGCATGCGTCAACAAGTGGATCTGAGAATTTTTGCTGTACTTCAAATTTATGGTCACATGTTTCGCACAGATACTCGTAAATAGGCACTGGCACCCTCCTTCAAATTGACTAGCAAGTTCAATAACACCAAAATTTGGTTGGTCAAGGCAAGTCTGGGCTTACGAAAGTGCTTCAATGGCCGACCGAAATCGTTTCATTCCTTTTTGAACGGTTTCCATGGTTGGTGTGTATGATAACCGAAGATGTGACGGACTTCCGAAGGGTTCACCGGGAACACAAGCCAGATGCGCTTCCTGTAACAAATAAGTCGCCAAGTCCGCAGGGGTAGCAATGGTTCCCTTGGAATGACGACGCCCGAGAAGTCCCGACACGTTAGGGTAGGCATAAAAGGCGCCGGAGGGGGTTGGGCAGGTTACGCCAGGAATCGAATTGAGCTGTTCGACCACTAGATCTCGTTTGGGTCGAAGGTCCTTGACCATTTCATCAAAAAAACTTGATCCGCCCTGCAATCCCGCTACCGCAGCTTTTTGTGAAATTGACGTAGGGTTCGAGGTGCTTTGTCCTTGAATGTTGGACATCGCCGCAATCAAGTCCTTTGGGCCGGCGGCATACCCGATGCGCCACCCGGTCATAGCAAACGCTTTGGACATGCCGTTCACCACCACGGTGTGATGAACGATCTCGGGATCCACGGACACGATGCTGAAAAATGGGGGATCACCGAATACCAGCTTCTCGTAAATTTCATCCGAGATCACCAGCACCTCATGTTTTTTGGCAATGGCGGCGATGCGGGCAAGAGTGTCTTGAGAATAGATCGCTCCGGTTGGATTGCTCGGGCTGTTCAAGACGAGGGCTTTGGTTCGTGCTGTGATGCAGGCTTCAAGCGCGTTTGCGTCGATGGCGAAGTTGTCGGATTCCCGAGTCTCCAGGATCACCGGCGTGCCATCGGCTAATCGAACTTGATCGGGATATGACACCCAGTAAGGGGCCGGAATAATCACTTCATCCCCAGGATCCAACAACGCCTGAAATATATTGTACAACGAATGCTTGGCTCCGCATGACACAAGAATCTGCGATTTTTCATACCTCACCCCTTGATCCCGCTGGAACTTGTCGATGATGGCTTGTCTCAGCTCATCCGTTCCTGAGACCGGGGTGTATCTGGTAAAGCCGGATTGAATCGCAGCTTGCCCGGCTTCCCTGACAAAATCTGGGGTACCTTGGGGGGGCTCACCGGCTGAAAAATCGATAACATCAATGCCTTCCGCAGCCATGGTTTTGGCTTTGGCGGTAATGGCGAGAGTAGGCGATGGGACAATGCGAGTGGAACGAGTAGACAGGTTCATGAGGTCTATTGGCGATAGCATTGCCGAAGTTTTTCGGCGACTTCAGGGTGAACAAAATCTTCCAAGGGCCCACCAAACATCGCCAGTTCTTTGACAATGCTAGAGGTCAGATACGAATACTCTTCGCTTGGCATGAAAAATACGGTTTCCAATTGCTCGTCAATCTTTCGGTTGAGCAACGCCATCTGGAATTCATGTTCAAAATCCGATAGCGCACGCAACCCGCGAATAAGCGCATGCGCGCCACGTTTTCGCACATACTCCACCAAGAGTCCATTAAATGATTCCACTTCCACATTTGTAAACTCTTTTGTGGCAATTTTCGCCAGATCCACTCGATCGGCAATGGACAGCAACGGCTCTTTCCGAGGGTTGGGCGCCACGGCCACAATCAGTCGATCGAACAAGCGCAGGCTGCGTGCCACAATATCGGTGTGGCCGCGTGTAATGGGGTCAAAGGTGCCGGGGTAGACGCCTATACGCATGTGTCATCTTTCGTGGTTGGCAGCATGTGATAAAAGGTCAAGATGGTATCGCCATAACGAGATTGCCGAGTTTGCCGGAGCCGCCCCGCTTTCAAAGGGAGCGAGGCCTTTTTAAAATGTTCAATCACCACCAACCCATTGGCATCCACCTTTTCACTGGAATCAAGCTGGTTGAGGAGTGGTTCCAAATCAGAAACCTCATAGGGTGGATCGGCGAAGACCAGGTCGAACGGGCTTGCATTCTGCTGTGGAGAGCGGGTGTTCAAATAGACCTGAACGTCTTGGGGATTAATGCTACAACAAGCAGTGAATTGACATCGAGTAATATTTTCACGCAGCACCTGGATCGAGGCTGGCTGGTTTTCCACAAAGACCACTTTCCTCGCTCCTCGACTCATAGCTTCAAGCCCCAGGGCCCCCGTCCCCGCAAACAGGTCTAACACGTTGGCGTTGGGAAGGCGTTCTGCAATCATTGAAAAGAGGGCCTCTTTAACCCGTCCCGAAGTGGGCCGAAGTCCAGGACTCGTCGGTTCCTTGAGCCGCCGACCTTTTTGCGTTCCCGCCACCACGCGCATCGTCATGAAGGTATTACCACAAGGGGGAAAACCTTAGCACACCATTTCCAATACCAGCAAGAGAATTAGCTTGCACCGTGGCGTGTGTTTAATAGTACCTAAATTGAGCGATTCGTTCTTGAAAAAAGTTCGTGAATCCCTAGTTTC
>CAYMQW010000157.1:0-5901 GCA_964392595.1 uncultured Nitrospiraceae bacterium | reverse complement strand
ACATTCGGCTCCACAAGCCGACGGGCTGAAAGAGAATCGCTCAATTTAGGTAATATACCGTTTTTGGCTGAATGGTAATGTCCCACCATGGGAGCTCGCTTGATCGGTGGAGGCGCGACTCCACGTCGGCCTTCGCTTTCCCCGTCAGCGTCACGCCCTTTTCATCCACGCTCTCGAAGAGCCGCACGGTGGCTGTGGTGCCTTTCCAGGCGAACGTGGCGGCTCGATTGATGACGGTGCTGACGCTGTCGAGCCGGTAGCCATTCCATGAACGTTCCAGTCCCCCCAGTAACGTTCGATGGCATTGTATTTGCTGTGATACGGGGGAGAATAGACCCGATGCAGTTCCAGCCCGGTCTCAGCAGCGAACTGCACGGCCCGCTGAAGGAAGCGAGTACGGCGGCCCACTGCATTCCGGCCCAGTATCGAGGTTGAGGACGAGCCGTGTGATCTGCGGTAAGGCCGCCTGCCGGTCGTGCCACCAAGCCAACAGACCGTCGACCAGAAAGTCGCTCGTCTTATGACTTCCGGTGAAGGTTAAGAAACTCCGGCCGCTGATCACCTCGAGCAGGCCGCCAGGGACCAGCTTTTCTTTGGGGCGCATGTCGATCCCACGCCCCCACCGGCTTGAGGGAGCGTGAGCGACCATGCCGTGAATAGGCGCCAACATGGACGATGGCCTTGGTGTCCAAGCTGAGCCTCAACGTGTTGGGACAGGCATCGGCCCGCTGGTTGGCTTGCCAGACGTTGGCGAAGATGGCGTCCGTGTCCGGCGTTTTTTTTTGCACCTGGGTCTTGGCCACACTTCGCAACCGATACCCCTGCCGATTCAGGATGTTGGAAATGGTCCGCACCGTGGGCACCGCACCGCCCACGGCCCATCCTTGCTGCGCCAGAGCGGCATGGACCGCCTTGGCCGTGACCTGGGTATACGCCAGCGGCGTCCGTAATTGTGGATGGGCCTGGCTGGTAGGGTCGATGAGTCGGCACAGCTCGGCAAGGAGCTCCGGCTCCTTCTCCTCGGTCTTCGGGCGTCGTCGCGTCGAGAGACGCGTTCACACAGGTGAGCCCCGTTTGTCGTTCGTGCCTCCCCACCTGCACCGTGTGACCTCCACCCAAACACCGCCTCGGCCACGCGAGGCTTGCCCTCTAAGCGACAGGGTCATTTCGCCCATGGCTTGGCGACGGTCAGGCCAGGGAATCATGGCCACCAAGCGAGAGAGGACCTTGACGGTTGCCGGCGTGATCCCATTGCGAGTTAACACGGACCTCTTCATCCTTCGCCTCCTTTGGTTCATGGATGTAGATACCCACGGGCTCACGCCGCGTGGTCCTCCGCGCTAACTTTGATAGTGGGGTCATGAGTTATATCACCTCCCAGATCTGGACATGGGACCAAGAAGACCCGGACTTCGCAAATACGATACAGCGGATAAAAGCCTATGTCATAAAGCAAGCAACCTGACCCATACTCTAATCACGAATTCGATGGGTGGAGCATCATGATTATGATGGTGTCCTCAGCCAATGAAAAACGGTTGGCCCGCTACCATTGGGGATTGGCCATGACCGCGCTGGAAACCGCGATGAAAGAGTATGACCACTGAGGCTTGTGGGTTGAGCTTTTCTCCCGCATTGAATTCTTCCCCAAAAGCTATCTTCGATGGATATCAAGGGCGTTACGCACTGTTAATCAATGAGTGTAATCATTTTTGACATAAACCCATCTTTGATGATACATCTATATGGATGAAAACAACCGTCGATATACCTCAGTCACTGTTAGATGAAGCCAAAGAACTCGCAGCCAATAATCGAACCACGGTGAAAGCGTTGGTGGAAGAAGGGTTACGGCGAGTCATCGGTGAGCATCAAGGTTCAAAGATGTTTCGCCTTCGAAAGGCGACCTTTAAAGGAAAAGGCCTTCAGACAGATATGGCGGGGGCCACGTGGGAAGCCATGCGGGAACGAGCGTATGAAGGTCGAGGCGGATGATTGCCGTTGATACCAATATCTTAGTGTATGCCCATCGGGAAGATTCCCCCTGGCATGAGTCAGCCTATCAGCATCTAGCCAACTTAGCTGAAGGAGCAACCCCATGGGCCATTCCCTGGCCATGCCTGCATGAGTTTCTGGCGATCGTGACTCACCCGCGAATCTTCAAACCGCCTACCCCCTTACAGAGAGCCTGCGAGCAAGTGGATGCATGGTTAGAATCCCCCAGGGCCATGCTTCTTTCAGAAACAAATGGGTATTGGTCGGTCTTGCGACAAGCTATCATTGAGGGCAAAATCCAAGGTCCTCTCATCCATGATGCCCGCATTGCGGCCCTTTGTCGACATCATGGTATTCAAGAGTTATGGACAGCGGATCGTGATTTCAGTCGATTTCCTACCCTTACTCCTCGCAACCCTTTACTTCAATGATTTGGTTCCTATTAGGCAAGTCTTAAGGGCAGCTCTAAAAACCGGGCATTTTTCGTGAAGGCAAGGAAGCCGCGCGCGGAAAACCGGAGTGTATGGGCGAATACATGAGGATTTGAGCACGCGGCTGACGCCGCCCTCACGAAAAATGACGGTTTTTAGAGATGTCCTTAAGTAAAAATATGAAAAATTTTGTGCCTCCTCCGAAGTATTTGTGGGTATTTCTTAGGAGGTTTTCCACAAGTCCACATGCATAAAAGCCCTTGCCATAGGCTTAGTCGGTTTGTGGACCCTGTGGGAAACCTCCTTATGATGTGAGTGCCAAATACAAACCGGTGCGAGATATGAAAATTTGGCTATATTTCAATAGCTTGGCTCCTATTTATGGATTCTCAACCCACAAATTTCCCTGAAGAGCCAATTTTGTTGAATGATTCTAGAAGGGAGATTCGATCATGATCAAGCAGTAGATTAAGTTTATTTTAGATTCCTCAGGATATGAAATAAAACGTAAATCCGTGCGCCCGTATACTTAGAGAGTGTGCTATTATTAGTTGAAATTTGAAGTAGCTCCCACTGTTATGGTGCAATGGTAATTACCTAATTAAACATCACTATTCCAGCGAGAATAGGAGCCACGATGAAAAGTATCCCTAAATCGAGACCAAGAAGCAAGAAGACAAAACGGTTGGGGCCGGTGCGCGTGATTCGGCCCGAACCGTATGAGGCCTTTGACGTGGATGGCAAACTGGAATGTATTCGCGCCCTCATCCCCTTGGGCCTGATGCGGATTCAAGAACTGTTAGAGGACGAAGTGTGCACCTTGGCCGGAGCTCGGTATACCTGGAAGGCCGCTCACCTGCCTGGCCGTCGGCATGGGAGCAATCCGGGGAGTGTCCAGTTGGCGGGACAACGGCATCCGGTTCGGATCCCGCGTGTGCAGGACGATAAGGATAAGGGGTCAGGTTACTTTCTTTATGACATAGACGTTAATCCACTGAATCGCCTTCGCAGGCAAACGGCAGAGGTCATCTTTTCCGATTAGGCCAGATCATTTGCTATTTGGGATGGGTTCACGCCATACCTTGCATTCAAGTCCACCTGCGCGGGAAACGAGGCCTCAGGCCACCAAAATTGCGATTGATTCGTATTCTTTCGCGAGCCCTTAGGCCAATTTTTTTCTCTTTTGAGGTTTTCTCTTTTGAGGTTTTCTTTTTTTCTTTTTTTCCATTTTCTCCTCCTCCTCCTTTTCTATTTCTTTTAGCAACTCCTCCAAAGTGTGTTCCCCGCTGGGATGTGTCACCGTAAAGGCGTAATCCTTTTTCGTGAGTTCGATGACATCGATCTTTTTACCTAAAAACCCTTGAATCTCCTCAAGCCGTGACTTTTCTTCTCTGCTGCAGAACGAAATCGCTATCCCCTTTTTGACCCCACGCCCGGTTCTTCCCACACGATGGACGTAGTTTTCTGCCTTATCCGGCAAGTCATAGTTCAGCACATAATGAACATCAGGAATGTCGATGCCGCGTGCGCTGACGTCTGTGGCGATTAAAATCTGACAGGCCCCTGCTTTAAATGCCTTCATCACCTCAGCCCGGTCACACTGATCCTTTTCCCCATGAATCGTCAGCGTTTCTATCCCGACACGACCCATCGCCTTGGTGACCCGTTCAGCGCGCACTCGCGTCCGGACAAACACGATCACCCGGCTCTCAGGATTATCGGTCAGGAACCGTTCCAGGAAAAACCGTTTATCATCCATTGCAACGAACATCACATAGTGCGAGACATTTTTGGAGACACGATTGTCCGGCGAGATTTGAATCCGGATAGCCGATTTTCTCACCTGAGAATACGCCAGCTTTTTGATGTCGGCATTTATTGTTGCTGAGAAAAAGAGCGTTTGATGGTTGTGTGGCAGCTTTGTTTTGATCGCATGAATATCTCCAATAAATCCGAGATCGAGCATGTGATCGGCTTCATCCAACACAAGGGTTCGCACGTGGTTCAGCAGAACATACCCCTGACTGATCAGATCAAACAGTCGGCCGGGTGTCGTAATGAGCACATCGATGCCCTTCTGAAGTCTTTGTATCTGCGGGTCCTGCTCAACGCCGCCATACATGGCAAACACCTTGACCTTGGTCTGTTTGGAAAGCTGGGCAAAGACCTCTCCAATTTGCATCGCCAGTTCGTGCGTTGGCACCATGACAATACATTGGATACCATTGGAGCGTTGGCTCCTTTTCCACTGGTCGATCTGATTGATGATCGGGATGGCAAATGCTGCTGTTTTCCCCGTTCCTGTTTGGGCGATGGCCAGGACATCTTCCCCCGCCATGATCGAGGGCATGGCTTTAAATTGGATGTCCGTTGTTTTGACAAACCCGAGTCGGGACAGGTTATTTTTCAAAGCATTTGAAATGGGATATTTTTCAAACTTCATGGCGTTTCAATTCGTCTTCTTCTCATCAAATCTGGCACAACTGGGGTTGATGATTCTGATCTCGGTCCAAAAAAGTGGACGTTACCCCTTTTTGGCAGTTCGAGGTCGCCCTTGCGACCCTTGAGCATGTATTTGCCATTGGAGGAAAATACTCAACAGTTCCCTACTCTGAAGGACCTATGGAGAAATGTCGGACAATGATTTGAGAGACGTTGAGAAAGTGGGCGTCTGTGGTTAAGAGAATGAGTCCGAGTTGCATCACACTTGCCGCAATCCACAGGTCATTTGTTGGAATAGGCTTCCCCACCTTCCAGAGTGCATTCAGAATGACTGCATATCGTTCGGAAGTTTCTTCATTAACCGATGTGATATGAACACGTGGCGAATGTAAAAATTGGTGTAAAAGACCTTCATTTTTCTGTTTTTGCCGGCCACGATTAAACCCTGCTCGCAATTCACCTAACCCAATAGGGTTAACCCATATTTCTTCTGCCCATTGAATGTGTTGTTTGATTTCTTGATGTCCCCGCAGGAACCCTGAATAGGCGGATGTGTCGAGGAAGATTCGCATTACGCCCAAAGATCAGAATCAATGGAACGTTGATGGACTAATTGATTGTCAAAAGCATCGGCTTCTGCCTTTGTCCAAGATCCTGCCAGCTCATCGAGGTCATGATATTCTGTGACAGATTTCCCAGATTTCATTTCAAGTTGTTCTTCTAATAGGGAAATCACCGCTTTATTAACGCTGACACCTTTTTCCTTTGCTCGTCGTTTAATCGTCTGGTCAAGTTTTTTGGGCAAATTTCTCAAGGTCACAGCCATGATGAACTCCTCTCAATATTTGCATCACATCATGATTCATGGTGGCTCAAATGTAGCATCAATATTGTCCTTCGTCAAGATTGGGAAAGATTGACCCAAAACTGTCATCGAAAGACTGCGTAAGACCAAAAACATGATTCAACCTAGAAACAGCAGTTGGGCGCAAAACAGCCGTGTAAGATATTGGTGTGCATGGTGAAATACAAA
>CAYMQW010000156.1:0-5920 GCA_964392595.1 uncultured Nitrospiraceae bacterium | reverse complement strand
TTGGTTCGGGGGAAGGCGGCCCGGACTCTGCCTGACTTTGTTCAGCTAAGGCCGCAGCCCAATCATCTTCCAGGGACGCTTCAGTGGATGGAGGCTCCTCATTCTCGGATGAACGTTGAGCTTCAGGTTCAGGCTGACCGTCAGTCTGGCTTATTGATACAGTTGGTTCGGGGGAAGGCGGCCCGGACTCTGCCTGACTTTGTTCAGCTAAGGCCGCCGCCCAATCATCTTCCAGGGACGTTTCATCAGAAGCCGCCATTTCTTCTTTAGTTAAATCTTTAGTGTCAAGGTTTGTGGAGGGTGGAATATTGTGGTCTTCTGTCTCAGTACTCATTGGAGATCTTCACCTAGACATTGAATCGGCGCATCATGTGTGAACGGTAATCCTGACCTTCTGAAACTCCTGATTGGAATTAGATAGGCAACGGGACCCTTCTCTTCTTGTATTTTGTCGGTGTTTAGACAGCAAAGCTTAAAGTGAATTGTGTAGAAGCTCGGTCTGTTTTTGACCTTAGGACCTGCGAGAAAATAACTTGATCAATCTCGCATCCAATCTTCGGGTCATCTTTGAACGGGCCTCAATCGAAACACCCTCACCATAGCTGTGCTATGCCTCGAGTTTTTCTCAATCGTTCCGTCCAAATCCGGCCCAAATCTTGGCGCGATATTGATCAAGTTATTTTCTCGCGGGTCCTTAGATGCCCTTGAACAGACCGGTGCCGCTCGACAGATCAGATGTCCTATGTGCAAACCCTGACACGCACGCCACGTTCTTGCCCTGGATTGGTTCTCCCATCACCATAGTGTCATGATGAAAGAGGAAATGCGGAAGCCAGGGATTGTCTTTTTCACGAGGGGATCGGCTTGTGGCTGAAAAGTTTGGTGGATCACGTTGGTTCAAGGAAGGGTATTTAGACAACCGGACCCCTGGTCTGGTCGTTGGCCGTCTCACTTTTGCCGCTATTGGTTCGGTCGATGTGTGTTTAAAGGGAGACTTTAAGCCAGATATAGCCGGGGAGGTGATCTCGCTTCACAATTCACAATTTTCTGATGATATCGTGGCTGCCCATCGGTTAGGTGACTTTGCGATTCCTCAACTCGGGACCGTCAGCCTGATTTCCTTTGACCCTCACCCACTCTTGGACCCACATCCCTATTTGGAATGGTTTTCTTTGGCTCAAGACCATTATCGCATTGAATTGGCTGAGGGCGATGCGTGGATCGTAGAACATGAGAAGGCTCAGGAATTTGATGTTGTCAGTCAAGCCCTTCGAGTGCAATTTGCCTCTCAGCTTGACACTCCACAAACGGAACCGAGGGCTGCTGAGCAAGAATGGTTTTAGCCGTTGACGAAAAAAATATTAATGAGGGGTTTTGTCCCCGCGCGACGAGGTACTGTTGTTTCTGTAAAAGTGCCCAAAACCATGTTTGCCCGTGCGCGGCCATTCGGGTCCCTCCGCCTCCGACCCGAATCAGGATGGCTCAGGAACTCGCTCCGCTCAAACAGCCCTCGCCGGAGGGGTCGATTCGGGACGGAGGCTCTGTCGCGCCCAAGGCAGGAGCCCAAGGGAAGAACTGACGGATCGAAAGAGAAAGGCGGATGGATTGGGTGCTGTTCATCTATTCCTTGTTCGTCATCCCCGACATTCTTTATCGGGGATCCAGGTTTTCTTGTTGTCATTTCGACCCTTGGGTTACATCTGTCGTTCGGAAATGTAAAGATTTCTTGTGAAGTTCCTTGGGATTTACTTTTTTTGACATGAAATAAGGCCCTGTCTGACCATGCCGCCCACGTTGACCAATGATCGTTTCCTTCGTGCTTGCAGAAGACAGCCTGTTGATCGAACGCCAGTTTGGTTTATGCGACAGGCCGGACGGTATATGGCCGAATATCTCGCTATTCGGAAGACGCACAGTATTTTGGATGTGTGTAAGACTCCGGAATTAGCCGCTGAAGTCACGCTTCAACCCATAGAACGATTTTCCCTGGATGCTGCGATTATTTTTGCGGATATTTTATTGCCCCTTGAACCCATGGGCTTGAATTTGTCTTTTGTAGAGGACAAAGGCCCGGTCATTGCGAATCCCGTGCGAAGCCCAGAAGATGTGGCTCGGCTACAGGTCGTTGATGGCGATGCCTTTGGATTTTCCCATCAAGCCATCACTTTGACACTGCAACAATTAGGCGGCCGAGTGCCGCTGATAGGGTTTGCCGGCGGTCCATTTACTCTTGCGAGTTACGCGATTGAAGGCGGCAGTTCTCGCTCCTATGTCACCACGAAGCGATTTATGTTTTCGCAACCCAAACAGTGGCATGTGCTATTAGAGAAGTTTGCCGATGTGGTGACGAACTATCTGTTGGTTCAAATCCGTGCGGGGGCGCAAGCCATTCAACTGTTTGATAGTTGGATCGGATGTCTCGCTCCGGGCGACTATGAAGAATACGCGCTGCCCCATGTCACACGTATTATTGATCGATTGCGACCGGAGGGTGTGCCCATTATTTATTTCGGGACAGGAACTTCCACGCTTCTCCCGCTGATGAAACAAGCGGGGAGTGACGTGGTGGGGCTCGACTGGCATGTTGAACTGGATGAGGCGTGGGCACGACTCGGGTATGATGTGGCGGTCCAAGGAAATCTCGATCCAGTGGTTCTGTATGCCCCGGTCGAGGAAATTGACCGGAGAGTTAAAGATATTCTTGATCGGGCTGGTCAACGGCCAGGCCATATTTTCAATCTCGGGCATGGCATTCTCCCTCAAACGCCGGTCGAACATGTGGATGCGGCAATTGCCTCCGTCCACAAATATGGCCAAGCGGCCACCTGATACGAACCTGAGTCCTCAGGCGCAACATATTCCTCCTTCAGTGTATTGCAAAGGATTGTGTTGAACATGTCTTTGCCAAAACGTGTCGTGATCGTAGGGGGGGGGATTGCCGGACTTTCGACTGCGTTTGCGCTTTTGGAAGAGGCTAAGGTTCTCGATGAGTCAGTCCAATGTACTGTGCTTGAGGCGCAACCGAAATGGGGCGGGAAAATTTACACAACTCGGGTCGAGGGCTTGATTGTCGAAGGAGGCCCGGATTCCTTTTTATCGATCAAACCTTGGGCCTTAGGGTTGGTCGAAAAATTGGGTTTGAGTTCGCAGCTCATCAACACAAATCAAGGCCAGAGTAAAACCTTTGCCTATTCTCGCGGGCAGCTCCGTGAATTTCCACAGGGGTTGGTTTCCATGGTGCCCACCAAGATGGGACCGTTGTTCAAAAGTGGTCTGGTGTCTTGGGCAGGGATTGTGCGAATGGCCGGGGACTGGTTTATCCCAGCGCGCCAAGCCGGGGACCCGGAGGAATCGTTGGCGAGTTTTTTTAGCCGTCGATTTGGACAGGAAGCCTTTGATCGCTTGATTGAACCCCTGGTTGCCGGAATTTATGCTGGCGATGCTTCGGAGTTAAGTGTCTCCGCCACCTTTCCGCAATTTGTTGATTTGGAAGTTCAACATGGCGGATTGATTAAAGGGGCCCTCGCTCAACAAAAAGCCAGGCAGGCGCCTCCTCAAAAAAGTTCCGCACCGCGTTCGTTGTTTGTCACTCTACAGGGTGGATTGGGTGATCTCGTGGCTCGCCTGGTGGAAGTGTTAAGAAATGAGGGCGTGACGTTATCTTCAGGCAAAACGGTCGAACACGTGAATCGTGTGGAGGGTTCTGATGGGACTGGCAGGTGGAAGGTTCAGTTAGCTGATAGCGAGTTGATCGAGGCAGATGGCGTTGTTCTTGCTACCCCGGCCTATATCTCGTCTCGACTTCTTGAGGCGTTTCATCCGGAGATTGCCAGTCTCCTGGCGCAAATACCCTATGCCTCAACCGCCACCGTCTCCCTGGCGTTTCCGAAGACGGCAGTGCAGTCGCATCTGAACGGGTTTGGGTTTGTCGTGCCACGTGTGGAAAATCGGAAATTAATTGCGGCGACCTGGTCATCCCAAAAGTGGGCGGGTCGAGCGTATCCCACTGAAAGCTTGATTCGCTGTTACATTGGAGGACGGGGCCGTGAAGCCATTCTTGACCTGGATGATGGCCGTCTGGTGGATGTGATCTTGGACGAATTACGAGACATGGTGGGAATTGAGGCGAAGCCGCTTTCCGCGCATGTGTTTCGATGGGCGCAGGCCATGCCGCAATATGTCATCGGGCATCGCGATCGAGTGAAGACTATCCGAGAACGCCTCACCGCCTATCAGGGATTGTACGTCACGGGAGCGGCGTATGAAGGTCTCGGTATTCCTGACTGCATTCGTGACGGGGGAGAAACGGCCAAAGCTCTTAGCGCGTTGTTATGGAAGACGGCGTCGTAGGATTGTCCCTTTTATACCCTGATCGATTCCATGACGGATTTACACGAAATTGTTCGCGCGCATGTGTTCGTCAGTGGGCACGTTCAGGGAGTTGGGTATCGAGCATTTGTCTGCCAGCAGGCCGAACTCCATGGTCTGACCGGGTGGGTGCGGAATGTGGTGGATGGTCGCGTTGAATCGGAAGTCCAAGGGGACCGGGAAGCTGTGGACAGCTTTCTTCAAGATCTTCAGCGTGGACCGACGTGGTCGATTGTTGAGCATGTTGAAATCGATTGGATGGAACCAGGACGTCACGAAAGCTGCTTTGAGATCAAGTCTTGAATGTAGGGTTTTCGTATTGCCGAAAAATTGTTTGACTGTCGTTCAAAGAAATACAGTTGGTGGGAGGGTATGGCTTGACTCCCCTTTTTCAAAGGGGGGAATGAAATGGGCAAAAAAATGCATCCCGACGATTTCGCAAGGAGCAAATTTTTCATTGCGATATCTGGCCAAGACGATTGAGGTTTGTCTGGTTTGCTATCGGAAAGGACTCATCAATGGATTATAAAAGTTTAATTCGTGAAATTCCGGATTTTCCAAAGCCAGGTATCTTGTTTTATGACATCACCACCCTTCTCAAAGATACCACGGGGTTTCGACACATTATTCAGGATTTGACCGATCACTACCGAAATGAACGGATCAGTAAGGTGGTTGGCATTGAATCACGAGGTTTTATTCTCGGTGGGCCTCTTGCCTATACTCTCAATGCGGGATTTGTTCCGGTGCGCAAGCCAGGGAAGTTGCCAGCCGATGTGTTCAAAGTGAAATACAATCTTGAGTATGGAGCGAATTCCCTGGCTATTCATCGGGATGCCATAGAGATGGGAGAACGTGTGCTGGTTGTCGATGATTTGTTAGCCACCGGTGGCACCGCTGCCGCGACCGTGCATCTTTTGAGTCAATTAGGGGCTGAAATAGTGGGCTGTGCCTTTCTCGTGGAGTTGTTAGCCTTGGGCGGACGAGAAAAGCTGGAAGGGTGTTCGATTCATTCCTTGCTGTCTTATCCTTAGATATTGTATGATCCGCGGCTTCCAATAGGCCACCAACTGGAGTAGGAGATATTTCAGGAGGGATAGGGGATAGTCCTCATCTGTTTTCCAACTGCGGAGTGTTTGAAAAGGAGACGAGGTATGAAAGGAATCTCTACTAAAAAAAAGACCGCGACGGTGAAAAGCCGATCAACGACGGTCGCAAGTAAGAAACCTGCCACGACCAAGGCATCCACGACCAAGGCATCCATGACCAAAGCATCCACAACCAAAGCATCCACAACCAAGGCATCCACAACCAAGGCATCCATGACCAAAGCGAAGTGGACAACCACGTCGAAATCCGAGCCTTCGAAACCTCAGGCTGCAAAACAGATGGCCGCTCCTCCAAAGCGCAAACCGATGGTTGCTTCTCGCAGCAAGTCCTTGCGGGTTATTTTACTGGCAAAGCGAGAAGCCGTGATGAAACAAATACAGGAAAAATTAGGACAGTCGTTGACGGATGACCAACAGCGTCGGTTGGAATCGGCCATGGATAG
>CAYMQW010000155.1:0-5932 GCA_964392595.1 uncultured Nitrospiraceae bacterium | reverse complement strand
AATATACCAGCTGGCCGACTGTTAAGGTGGTGCACTTATTATGTGAATTCAAGTCTTCTTGAAAGGGGACGATAGCCTTTTTAGCAATCCGTTGGGTGATGTGATAGGCCACCTCAGTTTGACCCCAATCCTCCCTTTGATGCTCAATGTTTTAGGGAAATACCATTTAATAATAAAACTCATGATGGTTCTACGGTTGACTCCGGTGAACCAGATCGCACAACCCAGCGACTCTGCACCAAATATCCAAGGCAAGCCTGGGTGAGGTGAAGCGTTGCCGGCCCCCCCCGCAGGTCCTTCGGATACTCGGGACGACCCATGCCTGCAAAGTCGCAACTGCCTCAACCGGAGTTAACCGTAGAACCATCATAAATTGTTCATTTTCCTGACACCCAAATTTCGCGGGACCTGCACACGAGAATAAATTTCGATTTGGCTGTCTAACGGTGGGCATCTTGAGTGTGACAGATAGAATCGTGCAGGTGGGGATTGAGTGAAAATGGTAGAAGGGAGTGGTCTTGTGGAAACAAGGCAACAATCCAACTATTAATATTTTGCCCAAGTGGAATCCAGTCCATCTGTTGAGAAAATGGTGGGAAGTAACGATGTGGGAGTTAAAGGCATGAAGGGGTTTCCTTCTTCGCCCTCCCTTTACTCAATGAATGAGTAGACGAAGGGACCACTCCTTCGTTATGATCTGAGATTATGCCACTTGATCAATCCCTCCAGGCTTGGCGCAAGGCTCGTCAATATTCGACCTTCAAATTAGCCACTGAATCCGGAGTAGAGAGTTCGACGATTGAGTCGATTGAAATCGGGGATCTTGATCCATCTGTGTCAATGGTCGAGTCCTTAGCTAAGGGTCTTGCGATTCCCCCAGCTTGGCTGTACAGCACTCCGAAAGCGATTGAATTGGTATTCGGAGATCCGGATGACGAAGAATCTATCTATCCTGATCTTGATTCTCCTGATCCCGTGACCGAACGCATTCTTCGGGGCAGTCACACAGATCGTGAAATGTACGTGTTGCTCACGTCTTTGCTTCTTCATGGAGAGCCTAAGCTGCTTCGCGCGGCTGAAGTGAATTTGCGGAGCTTGCTCAAGCAAGCCCGTCCCTCCACAGTTCCCTGGCAGAATCGTCCTTCTGGGCACTTTGAACCTCCCAACGACTAACTTCGTATTCCGTTGTTCGTATCTTGGGCATCATTTTTTTTCGAACAACTGATCACGCCTCACGTCTCAGGCATTCCTGACACCGAAATCCAAGCCAAAGGGTTTGCATGGTGAGTCCGCAGGCAGCTGCAATGTAGCCCATATAGATGCCTGTCACGGTCCCAAGGTAAACCCCATATCCCAGAATGGTCGCGCTGACGATGAGGTACAAGGCGACAGCTTCGATGATGCCTTTCGTCTTATGAGCCTGAACCAGAACTCCCTGAAACCAACTTTCTATCACCGTTAACGCCGGCAATAGAATGGCGAACCATAAGGCCGTTTTTCCTAGTGTGGCTAACTCGTGGGCCAGCCCGGACAGAGTGACAAACCAAAACTCTGCGAGTGGACTGATCGCAATGAGCAATAAAATCGTGCTGTTTCCCATAGCTAATTGGAAGGCAAACCGGCGTAGTGGAAAAAAGAAGCCTGGTTTTTCGATTAATGCGACCACCACTTCTTGATAGGCGAGCCCAATGCCTTGAAATAAAAACACGAGGCCGCCGAGGATTGGCCATACGGCAAAGCTTTCCATAGGTGAAGGCATACGGCTTAATGCCGTACTGGCAACGGGCAGGGCCAGCAGTGTGA
Source organism: uncultured Nitrospiraceae bacterium (assembly GCA_964392595.1). Lineage (GTDB taxonomy): Bacteria > Nitrospirota > Nitrospiria > Nitrospirales > UBA8639 > Nitronereus. The sequence goes on along the minus strand of CAYMQW010000155.1, from coordinate 4,129 downwards.
GGAGCGGGGTGATGGCGAGTGGAATATAAAATCGTAGGAATTTTCTGAATTGAGGTGGGTCATTTTGCTTGGAAGACATCTGTTTCAATTTGTGCAGAATGGGTTGTGCCCGCAAGCGGATAAACACTGCTTCGCTCAGGACCCCAAGGGAAATGGCAAAGGTTCCTACGACAATGCCTGAGGGCGTCCCTATCCCTATGCCCAGAAAAAGTCCTGCCAAAATGGCGATGAGTCGAATAGCCGTTCCAATACCGACCCAGTGTGACTGACCATGTCGAATTAATATCCCTTGTTGAAATCGACGGACGGCGATGGAGGCGGTCCAGGGCGTCATGATCATCATGCCGATTCGAGCGGGTTCGATAACTGCTTCTGGAATATTGAGAATGGTTGACACAAGAAAATCAAAAAGCGGGGTGAACGCGACGAGCATATGAATGACAGTCAGAATGGCTGCCAACCCAGCCATAAAGTTTCGCAAAAAGCGATACCAGGCCCAGTCTTTCGACAATGCCGTTGAGGCGGCTAAGAGCATAATAATGGGCGACTCAATAAGCAGCGAAAGTGGAAACACTGCACTGGCATAGGCGGCAAGGTTTATGTCTGGGGCTTCGAGTCTAGCCATGAACGCGCTGACAATGGGTCGCTCCAAGCCCATGAGTAGCCAGCTGGCAGCTAAGGGTAGCCAAGTTTGGGTAATCAATTTTCTGGAATTTTTAGATTGTTCGGAATAGTTGAGTCGCATGAAGGCAATGGTTTCTGAAGATTAACGTATGTTGTGTTTTGGCAACTGATCTCATTCTTGGAACCTGTCCAATGTTAGCGATTCTCGCGAGGGCGTGCTGGCTTTAAAAAAAAACTTTCTCGGTCATTGAGGGGAAATGGTTGGGTCTGTAACGAAAAGGATCTGACGATCTAGCCAAATTAATCGCCCCCGGGGTAGATCCGTCAAATTTGGAAAGGCTTCTTGGGCAAGGGGCATCAATTCATCACACAGTGTCATGAATTATTAATCAATCCCTAGGTATCTTGCGAGGGTAATCAGCATACAATGAATTATCTTTCCAGACGAGAAAAACCTTGGCTTTTTTAGATGAATTGCTTGAAACGATGGCATCTAGGGTCATAAGGATGCATGCCTACGTGATATTGTCGGGCTATACGGGCCGTGGTGAGTTTAAATTTCTCTAGTAGGAAATTTCTCTAGTAGGAAATTTCGCATCGATTGTCGTAATGCTTTTGCCTAAAGTAGCCGATTATTCTTGAAAAGTGAACTGTTTTTCTGGTATATAATAAGGGTTTGCCACCATGCGTATCCATTTTGCATTGAGGCTTGAAAAAGAGAACTATAAAGATCAACAAGAAGTCCTCAAGGGCTAGAATATTGGCTGCCATCCAGCCTGCCGGTTTCGGGAGGCGTTTCTATATTTTTAAAAACATTCAAAAGAATCCATTTGCAGATCTGGGCTGAAAGAACAACTTCTACTGGTTCCGATCCCGAGCATTGAGTTTCTTTGGTTTTCCCGACGTGAGATTTTTCGATCAACCACATGTTACGATATTCTACGTATTGTGATGTCGGGCTCCAAATGGCAAAATTCTACTAGGATTATGCTCTGCAAGAATGTAAGAATGAAAAAAGTTGTTATCGAGAGAATACACAGCGATTTTTAGCGTTGGCAAAACCAATATTCGAGATTATACACGTGGCAATCATTCCAATTAGTAATTTTTTGGGGAGAGACAATGCCTAAGCACAGCGTTTTAGGGAGCGTCAAACCGCTCTCAGGGATAGAAAAAGACCCGGATCAATTACATTACGAAGAACTGAATGGACCAGTAATCGTCGATTCAGAAACCTCGGATAATTTGTCCACTTTATTTGCTCCTTTTAAAGAGGAAGCCATTGAGGGGACGGCAGGGATTCACCCTGATGGGGAGGATGCCCCACAGAAAAATGGTGAAGATGTTGCCGAAACCGGGACGGCTGAGGAGGTTGAGGAAACTTCAGAGGAAAATGAAAAGGAAATTGATTTAACCCCAGGCGCTCTTAGCAGGATCGATGATCCGGTGAGGCTCTATCTTAACGAGATGGCGAGTGTTTCGTTGTTGACTCGCGAAGGCGAGATTGAGTTAGCCAAGCGAATTGAAGATGGTAAGTATGAATTATCCTTGGCCATTTCTGGCATGCCAATGACGTTGACCTATTTGGACGCTCTGCGCCTTTCGATGAAAAAAGGGGATTTACGGGTCCGTGATCTCGTGCTGATTCATGAACCCACCGAGGAGGAGCTCGAGGAAGGAGACGTCGAAGACGAACAAGATGAAGAAGAACTCCTGCATCGGATCCTGGCGGAACTCGAGAAGATGCGGCGAGTGGGCAAGAACCTACTCACCCTCTATGACAAGCGGCGCAAAGCCACCTCAGCGCAGCAGGCCCGGATTGAGAAGCAGCTCCATGCGGTGCAGCAACAGATTGTCGAGCGGCTTGATGCCATGAATTTGCAGCCGGGAGTGCGGGATGAGCTGTTGCGGCGGATTAAAGAGAAAGGGGTTGCCTTACGGGGAGCCGAGCGTGTGGTGGAGGATTGTTGTCGACGAATTGGGAAGCCGCAGACGGAAGCCGCCAAATTGATTCGACAGATGAGGCGGGAGCGGAAGGTCTACACGGCGGTGCGGCGGAAGACGGGTTATAGCGATGAGGCCCTGGAAAAGCTGATGCGGGCGTTTCAGGACGGGCAGGGGACAGTGCGGCGGATCGAACAGGAAGAGGTTCTGCTGCCGTCCGCTGAATTTAAGATGGCGTTTCTGACGTTAGAGCGGGCCGAAGAGAAGATGAAACGGGGGAAGGCGGAGTTGATTGAAGCGAACTTGCGGTTGGTTGTGAGTATTGCGAAGAAGTATACGAACCGGGGATTACAGTTTTTAGACTTGATCCAAGAGGGCAATATTGGGTTGATGAAGGCGGTAGATAAATTTGAGTATCAGCGGGGATATAAATTTAGCACGTATGCGACGTGGTGGATTCGGCAGGCGATTACGCGAGCGATTGCGGATCAGGCGCGAACCATCCGTATTCCCGTCCATATGATCGAGGCGATCAATAAGCTGGTACGGACATCGCGGCATTTGGTGCAGCAGTTAGGGCGGGAGCCGACGCCGGAGGAGATTGGGGAGCGGATGGAGATGCCGCTGGAGAAGGTGCGAAAGATCTTAAAAATTGCGAAGGAGCCGATCTCGTTAGAGACCCCGATTGGAGAGGAAGAGGATAGTCATCTAGGGGACTTTATTGAGGATAAGAAAGCAGTGTCGCCGTTAGAAGCTGCCGTGCGCTATGATCTCCAACGCCAAATTTCGACCACATTGGGAGCGTTGACGCCTCGCGAAGAGAAAATAATTCGCAAGCGATTTGGGATTGGGGAGGCGACGGACCATACCTTGGAGGAAGTGGGGCAGGATTTTGATGTGACGCGGGAGCGCATTCGGCAAATTGAAGCCAAAGCGTTGCGAAAGCTTCGGCACCCGAGCCAGAGCCGGAAGCTCAAAAGTTTTGCTGAAGGTTTTTAAGGCTTTCATAAATACTAGTCATAGAGAATATTTAGGTGGCCTTGTACCAAGTGCAAGGCCACATTTTTTTACCTATTTCAATAATGCTATACTTTTTTTCTGGCTCTGCCGGTTTTATTTTCAGTGGTGGGTGGTTTGGGCTATCGTAGGTCTTAAGATGAATCACGCTGAACAAAGACGGAAAGAACGATTGATGGCCAAAAAAGGGGGGGAGTGAACTCCAAACCCTGGCTGTGAAATATCTATTCGATGAGGCGGTTGCGCATCATCCCGGAGGACGATTCCAGCAAGCGGAACAATTGTATCGGCAAATACTTGAGGGCCATCCTACCCACGCGGATGCTCTTCACCTGCTCGGATTAGTGGCCTATCAAGGGTTGGCGTACGACCGGACACGTGATTTGATTGGCCAAGCCATTCAACAAGATGGGAAGAAGGCCTTGTACCATTATAACCTAGTGTAGCGTCCTGCAAATAACTGGACAAGTAGTTCTATTTAGAATTTACCATGCCTATCCGGTTGTTACCCTCCATAATCGAGCGGATGCTATCTGCGCCATGC
>CAYMQW010000154.1:0-5954 GCA_964392595.1 uncultured Nitrospiraceae bacterium | reverse complement strand
ATTGGAATATATATTAAATTAACAATGCCAAAATAATATAGCCAACTTAACAAATTAAACACTAGGAGAAAAAAATTCCCGCATTTGTGTTTGGAGACTCACCTATCCCAAAACAATGATGGACTGGTAAATCAGCAATTCATATGTGGTCATGAGAGATTAGAAGTTTGAACCATACAGCGTTTCATTTCACGTTCCCGAGTATGGTGTGTGGCATGCTGCATGGTGTGGGTTTAAAGCGAACCTTCAGTATTAGAAAGTTCAAGGCTTTCTCGGAACATTGATGATCTTGAAGCTGGAAGAAGAAATGCGCCACGGCACAATCATGAAAAAAGTTCTACACTTTCTCATGCTGGGTACGGCAGTGCTATTTGTTCCGCTTTCTTCTGCTATTGCGCAGGCACCGGGCTCGCATCCCTTAGCGGGGTGTACCGTTAATGCGCTTAATCGGCAGGCGCAAGTGAATCCCAATGGACTCTTTATCCTCAACAATATTCCCGTGGCACCTGGGCCATTCCGGATACGAGCCATCTGTGAACGTGAGAATGGAGTTGTTGAGACAGGGGAGTCCCCGTTAGTGCAAGGCGTTGGCAATGGTCAAACGTCCATCGAGACTATTTCCTATCCCGTGGATGACATGATTCCCGTGTTTTTATTCATTGCTTGATGCTCGATGGCGTCTATCGCCTCACCGACGATGACCCGGTTTCTAGCCCGTGTCAGCCCCCACCACTGAGCAACTGCAGGCCTTACTCACGCGGATCATCACCCGGCGGCTAAAGATGTTAACGCGTCACGGCGCACTCATGGAAGAAGACACCGAGATTCCATATCTGATCGACCCCGATGCTAATCCCGCCCTGGCCCCATTACACGCGGCGGCCTGCACCTACCGCATTGCGATAGGCCCTCGGGCCGGACAAAAAGTGCTGACGTGGAAAGACCCCGCATTGCGCCTGGCCAGTCAGGAGGTGCTGCAATCAAATGGCTGTGTCAGCACCCAAGGGTTTAGCTTGCATGCCGATACGCGATGCGGCCCCCATCAGCGGGCCCTCGAACGTCTGTGCCGCTCCAACGCCGAGATCCCAATCGGCCGTGTCTTGCCCCGGCCCTTCGGGCTGTGGCTACGGAGGATCGGCTGATGACGATACCGCTTCGCCTTCATCCGTTCGTGCAGATCTCGGAGATTTCGCTCCAGGTCCTGCCCCTACTGCTCCTTCGTGACTCCCTCCACCCAGACCGCCACCTCCTTTCGGCTGCGACGATAGGCTCGCTCTAAGGCTGGCACATCCATCAGATGCGCCAGTGAGTGGAACCGTCCTTCGGGTTCTCGTTTCGCTCGTTCCACTACCCTCAGCAGTTCCGGTGACATCTTTCCCAACATCGATGCGTTTCCCTCCTCAGGTTCATCTCAGCACGGGCCCCCTTTGCTCGGCCGGGTCCCAGTTGCCCACCAATTCCCCGACGTCAACGCTCGTATGCAGCCCTCCGACTCCCTGGCCTCCTCTTCGGTCATGGCTTTGGTTGGGGGGTCTTGGATGCATGGGGTGGCTGTTGTGGCGCTTGTGCGGCCCTGTATCGTCTTTCCGGTGAAACATGTGTCCAAGCCGGTTTAGCGTGCAGGACTCCAGCGACGGATGGGGTATCGTTTTCGCTAGCTGGCCACTACCACTCTCCAAAGTCCACCTACAACGTTGCCGAGGTTTCCAACCATAAACAGGCCCTGTTCGATTTATACCCGGAAGTGACTACTTGCCAAAATTGTGAAATGTACCCACAAGTATGCCCGCAAGGGATCAACCCCATGAAGAGAATGTGGTACGCCAGCTTCGGGGATTTCGCAACGGTAGCCGAAATGTTTAAGAGCTGCGTGCAGTGTGGGCTGTGTGCCCGCGTGTGCTCCGGGGAATTCGCCCCTACCTCGTTGCGTTGTATGCCAGTCGCGTGCAGGGAGCCCGTCTTATGGATCCACCACCGCCCTCCTGGATCGCGTAGCCGAAATTGAATCAGGATCTCATCAAAAAGAATGGGATGCCGTGTTGCAAGGTCAAGCATGATGCCAGGACAACACCACCTGCTCCTCAGGCAAGCAATCTTCCACTCCCTCGTAAATCTGCCAACCCAGCCTACAATTGAATTTAGGAATGCCAGTTGGGCGGATAAAAGCCCCTGCAAGCTCTGGGCGCACCTGGCATAATACAAAACTGTCTCTACACCTCAAGGATTTCCTCGATGAAATACTTCGTCTTGGTTGGGATATGGTTCTTCGGATAAAAGTCTTCCACCATATTCAATACGTCATCCAACTTTTTGAGATCAAGATGAGTGATTAGGAACCGCACGTCATCTGCATCATGCAGTGTCGAATCGTGCAGAGGTGCATTTCATTGCTAACATACTATGGTGCGGTCGGCGCCCACACGCGCAAATTGGATAAGTCAAGGACATCGATGGTCGGCGGTTGGCTCAGAAAGAAGCCTTTCGCCGCATCATTGAGCCAGTCTTCGGCTACGCCTGCTCTTTGAGCCACCTTTACACTGGCTTTGCGGATTTCTCGGTGGGTTCGAAAATCCCATCGACGTCTTTCGTGGAATCGCGTGCGTTAAATACCAGGCACATTACGGCACCGCCTCCCACCTCACCAATGACTCCCATTGAGTGCAGTTCCTCATTCAGAGATTCAAAAAGCGTTCGAATCATTTGGGCATCCAGCATCGTTAGGCTCTGCTCAAAAAGTTTCCCAGAACGAAGATATTTCGCGCACGGAAACATGCCGGTGATTCAACCAAGGCCATCGCTTTGAGATTTTCCACACCCGAAACAAACCATGGTCTTCTTAGAACGTCAACTCCTCCACACCAAATGGGCAGGGAGATCAAGAGTTCCCGACAGAGGGCTTCCACGGTAGATGCGAGAAGAGCCCGCAACCTGGGATCGAGGCCTGGAACGGGTGGGTGCAATATCAGTGACGAATTACGCGAGGTCCGAAAGCGGTCAACAAAGTTGAATAAATGCGTGCGCCACGATTCAAAACCGTCCTCCATGATCCTCAAGGAAATGTCTTCGACGGAATCAGGTGTGATTGAAAAAAATCGGCCAAGGTAATAATCCAAGCCGCTCGCCGGGAGACCAAGTGCTGTGGCAACACGTACGATGCTTGACATGCGCCAATTATGATCCGGACGTTCCAACTGTTAAAGACATCGAAAGGACACCCCCGATTTCTTGGCCAGAACACGCTGTGAGAGACCGTTTTTTTCTCTAATTTGTTGAATAATATTCATGGTTCTATGGTATTCGACTTATTATAGTTAGTCATTCTGTTCCGCCAGAAAAGAGGAAGGAACGGGAGAATAGTTACCGGGGACCTGTGGTGGTTTTTTCTGCTAAGGCGGTCAGGACTTGAGCGAGGGTTTTAAGAGTGTCGCCGGAGGGGAGGGGAAGTTTGAGGTAGGGTTCTCCGGTGTCTGTATCTTTCTCGAGTCTGGGGCCGCTATTTATTTTGGGGCCGGCTTGTGTGGTAGATCCTGCCGCCGCGCTGGGCATATTGGCTGCGAGTCCATTGAATAAGGCCTGACCAGCCTGAATGAGGGTGGTCCATACTTCCTGTTCTGGCGACGGAGATGGATCTGTGGGTTGGGATTCTTTTGTCGGTTTCGCCATAGAAGACTCCCGATTTCCGGGAATAGCGCTGGTGGCTTTGTCCACTGAATCCATGAAGCGATTGAGTCTCGTCCCACCCAGGAAAACTTCTTCCTGTCCTTCTTCCAACACTCCGGCGAACAACGATTGTTTGAAAGCCAGCAGTTCTAACATACCATGTTCGATGGTATGTTCGGCGATGAAATGGTAGACCTGCACGGGCCGATGTTGGCCCAACCGGTGAACCCGCCCGATGCGTTGTTCCAAAACGGCCGGATTCCAGGGGAGGTCCATGTTGCAGACAACGCTGGCATGTTGCAGATTAAGCCCGACCCCACCAGCATCGGTTGACAGAAAAAGACGGCAGGCCGGATCGTCCTTAAAAGTTTGGATGAGTTGGGGGCGTTGTTTTCCTGGGATTCTTCCGTGAAAAAGCACGAACGGTTGCCGCCGAGCTTTGAGCCGTTTGGCCAACAATTCCAATGTTCTCACCCATTGGCTGAAAACCACGACCTTGGCTTCGGGCTGCTCCAAGATTTCTTTGATCAAGGCCATGAATTCATCGGGTTTGGTACTGTGATCGGTGGTCGTATCCAGAAGATAGGTGCTGTTACAGGACATGCGCATGTTCTGAAGCCCGATCATCAGCAGGCGCTGGTCCTGTTCTGTGAGAAATCCCATCCGGCGCCACTTGGCCACGATACGCGACACGATCTCACGATTCTCTTCATGGTATGTCCATTGTTCCGGAGTCATCTCCAGGAACAGTCGTTTTTCCAGCCGTTCCGGGAGTTCCTCCAGGACTTCTTTTTTTGTTCGTCTGAGTAAGATCGGTTTGAGGGTTTGCGCGATATGGGACAGGTTGCGGTACCCAATGACTCGGCCGTTGTCATCGACATGCTGATGCTCGGCCAGGAACTGGAATCGAGGCCCAAGGTGGAAGCGATCGACAAATTCGATAATGGAGTGCAGTTCCTCTAACCGATTTTCCAATGGCGTGCCCGTCAGGACAATGGCATATTCTGTCGCAAGCTGTTTGATGGTTTGCGCGGTGCGGGTTTTCCAGTTTTTGATTCGTTGGGCTTCGTCAAGAATGATGAGGTCCGGCGCCCATGCTCGTATAGCTTCCAAGTCACGATGGACCACATCGTAATTCGTGATGGTGAAAAATGAGGGTCGGGTGTACGCTTCCGTTCGCCGGGGAAGGAATCCCTCTGTCACTTCGACGGTTCGAGTCGTGAATCGTGCGATTTCTTGTTTCCATTGATGCTTGAGGGAGGTCGGGACTACCACCAGAACCCGCTCGACGCCAACTGATCGGGCCAGCAATTCCGTTGCGGCCAGGGCTTGTACGGTTTTGCCGAGTCCCATGTCATCCGCCAAAAGACACCGCCCGGCCTTGGCGGCAAACAAAGCCCCTTCCCGTTGATAGGCATACAGCGAGACGGAAACCAGTTTTTCAAATAGCGGACTTGAGGCTCCCTGAGGCAAAAGGGTATCGACCCGCTCCGCCAGTGAATGTTGATCCCGAACCTGGGCCACAAACCGCAGGGCATCTTCGTACAGCCGAACTTCGTGGGACGTGGCCTGCGCCTTTTTGACGAATTCCGGGAACGTGCGAAACGCCTCCGGCTTCAGCAAACCCTGACCGTCAAAATATCGAGCCGCCAGCGTTGTCAGGGCAGAAGGGCAGTTGGCACCAGCCTTGAACGCGACAGCCCGCTGCACGCCATAGCGCAAATACACCTCTGAGAAGGGCTGGTGATACCCATTGTGAAGCGCCGCCTTTCCCCCGCGCTTGTTCTCAATTTTTCCCAATACACACTCAATGTGTTTACAGGTGCCCAGGGTATTGATGGCGTAGTCGGGGCATGCGCAGAAATTGTCACCCGGTTGTGATCCGCGGATGGCTACCCGGTAGGTGGACTGACTGTCAGGATTCGTAACTTCGAAATCCGAGAACACGGATTCTTTGCCGAGGTTCTTGAGCTTGTACTGCGCTTCGCGTCCAAATTGACGCCGGAGGGCAATTTGCCATTCGGCCATAGTCATGGCATCCGGTTTGCGGGTGCGAGGGATTTTCTTGGTCTTTGTTTTGGAAACAGCTGTGGTTTTCACGGTGAAAGGTTCCTTTTCCTTGTTGGCATAGGCGCCCTTGGTCGGGACGTAAATGGTAGCAAAATGAATGGGGCCAAGAAAAGGGAATTGGTGGAAAATCTACAATGCAATTGTTGATTTTCCGGAAAATCGTTAGTGCTACCTAAATTGAGCGATTCTCTTTCAGCAGTCGGCTTGTGGCGCCAAATTCCGCC
>CAYMQW010000153.1:0-5998 GCA_964392595.1 uncultured Nitrospiraceae bacterium | reverse complement strand
CTAATCTTGGACAGGCTCCTAGCCCAGATTATACGTACCAAGGATTTTATCTTTTGTAGACAATCAACGGAGAGAAATAATGCAGGACAATAATACACTTATCGAGTGGAGGCCCAACTGGGTTCTGATCATACATAGATCGGCCACGTTCCAATTGAGGAGCGTACAATAACCTGGCGTTGGAGGGAAATTGATTCGGTGATTCTCTGGCAACCACGAAGGCTCAGGAAGGGAAAAGGCTTCCCTTCCTCAAGCTTGTCGCTTCATTTCAATAGTGCCGTTAAAGATCACGCCTTCTTCAATAGACAGTTGCGGGGTATTCAATGACCCGTCCATGTTGGCGGATGACAGTAGCAGGATCTTATCGTTGGCTTTGATATCGCCGGTGATTTTGCCTTTGCTGATCACGGAACCTGCACTAATCTTGGCGGTGATGACGGCTTCTTTCCCAACGAGGAGAGTGCCTTCGGTGTGTAACTCGCCATCTAACCGGCCATCAATCCGTACGCTACCCTTGTAGTTGATGGTCCCTTTGAATTCAACGCCCTGGCCAATGAAGGCGACAATTTTTTCTTTACCAAAGGCGGAGTCGCCCGAGCTGTGATCACGTGGAAAGTCGGAATACGGATCAGTTGGAGTGTGCATGGTTTGGGGATCTTCCAATTCCAAAGCAGACATATGGGTTCCTCCTCTTGAGTGGGAACGGCTTGGTTCTCCATGTGCTCGTTCCGGAAAATTTTCGAATGTCTTTAATGTTTATCGGTTGTTTTGGAATATTCTTTATCCTTTTTTTCCGTTATCGATGATTTCAACGCCTTCCCCTTATCCCCTTGGTCCAAAAAGCCGCTGGATTGATGCTAAAACTCCACTTTTGGTGCGGTTTTTGCCTCTTCTCCGATCTCAAAATACTCCGCTTTTTCAACCCCAGCCAATCCCGCATAAAAGCTGCCCAGGAGTTTTCGTGAAAAAGTATTGAGCACTCGCACCGTATCGTTATATCGCTTCCGTTCCACGGCCAGACGGTTTTCCGTACCTTCTAGTTGATCCTGCAATTTCAAGAACGATTTGTCCGATTTTAACTCTGGGTAGGTTTCACGCAACACCAAGAGGCGAGACAGAGCGGATTCAAATCCCCCTGCGGCTCGTGCCTTTTCATTGACGGTATTGGCTTGAAAATAGGACTTACGCGCTTCGGCTACCCCAAGGAAAATCTTTTCCTCTTGCCCGGCTATGCCCTTGACCGTCTGAACGAGATTCGGAATCAACTCAAACCGACGCTGCAATTGGTTTTCCACCTGCGCCCATTGGCTTTTGACACCTTCGTCAAGCGTGATCACTTTATTATAGCCATTGTAGACAGTACATCCGCCCATTAAAACCAGCGCAAAGATTACGCCAAAAACGATTAACAAGATACGGCCAGCACTCACAGGATTGCCTCCCTTACAGGTTCATCATACGGATCATTGGGCTAAAGTACATGGAGATTGGTTGAAGCATAGAATGGGATATTTTGAATGAGGGGAGCTACCAACTGGCGCCGCCTCCGCCTCCACCGAAACCTCCACCACCACCAAAGGATCCGCCGCCAAATCCACCACCAAACCCACCACCGAAACCGCCCATATGGGTGCTCCGGCCAGTGAGCCCTCCCAGGGCTGATCCGAGGAGCATGCCTCCAACGAGGCCTCCAGCCCCGCCACCCCAGTTCGAATAATGCCGACCCCGACGGCGCATGTTGGAAAATAACATGAAAAGGAAAAACAACGGGACCATCAAAGATCCCAGAAGAGACCCACCGCCTCCACTCCTTCGGGCATTCGGCTGATATCGATAATTAGGAATGCCGGTGAGTTTGACTTGCTGGGAATCAGCCACTTGATTGGCCGTAACCACGGCTAATTGGAAAATTCCTTCCGAATACTTTCCCTGTTTAAAAAACTGTGAGGCTACCGCACGAGAAACCGATCCCGCCCAAGAATCTGGCAACGCACCTTCCAATCCATATCCGATTTGAATACGGACTTTACGCTCTTTAAGAGCTAAGGCAATGAGTGCGCCATTGTCCTTTCCCTTCTTCCCAAGCTTCCAGGATTCTGCATGGCGTTCCACAAATCCAAAAAAATCTTCCCCGTCGATGGTTGGCACGGTAAGCACTTTGACTTCAGCTGAGGTCTTTTGCTCCAGTTCACGAAGCCAGCCTTCCAATTGGCGTTCAGTGGAGGCATCGATGATTCCCGCGGTATCGACCACAAAGGTGCCGGGGTCCCGAACAGAGACCTCAGCCCATCCAGCGCTAGACGGGATGAGAAAAAGGAACAAGATTGTGGTGAGCAGTGTTCGCAAGGAGAGGATTACCATTTGTCGGCAATGGTCTTGAGGCCGTCGATTTCTTCGTACAATTTCATGAAGTCTTCCCATCCATGTTGCCGCAAATCTTGAAGCGTCCCTCGAATTGCTGGCAATGACCGCTCGGTTTCCTGTTCAATGTGCCCCACCACTTGAATTGCGTCGAGATAGTCCTTCTGATCCTGCAGCCACAACAGGCCGCGCAAGGTGCGCATGAGGCGTTCGGCAATATCCGACTCCATGGCCCCAAACATTTTTTCGCGCCCAGCCGCCGCCAAGAGGCCCTGTCGCATCGCAATGAGAATGGTTTTGAGTTCTCGCTCACATTGCAGACGAATATGGCTTGCGTCAAAGGACAAATCCGAAAAATGGTCAGGGCCATCCAGACACAGGTGGCATTGCTGAATTTCCAGAAATTCCAAAGGAAAGGTGTCAAGCGATCCTTCAATATACACAGGCGTCATGATCAGGGGAGCGGCAATTTTCGCTTTTCCAAGCTTTGCCCCATCCTTGGCTAACTCTCGGAGCATGGGTAAATCAACGTTGTTAAGGACTACCACGCTTTTGGCAAGCTGTTTCTTAGGATCGAAAGCTGGTGTCGCGATCGCCCCAAAACCAGTGATTGCCAAACAATTAGAGCCCGCAAGTTCTTGAACACGCCGTACAAACGTTTTCACTGGCTCCTGCATTCCACTCGCCAGTTGCTCAATATTCACCACGGTTTCAGCCATTCACTTACTCCATGTTGTACAGGGTTCAAGGCTCAATAGCCTTAATCGTTGGGGTAGGGCATTTCAATCAGATTAACGCACTAGGGGATGCCTGGCAAGCAAATTCAGATGGGACGGCTGATGGAAGAGCTCCCTCGAGCCTAAAAAAAACCTGAGGAAGATTTAGCCTAGTACGAAATGGATTGTAATGAAGGGAAATGTGCGAGTTGTTCTTATTGTATGGGCCTGTTGAATATTGCAATCCAATAGCCAATTAAAGCTCCAGATGAGCCACGCATCGTCAAGGGGAGGGAATGTTCAAAAAAGTCCGCCCAGTCCTGTCCTGAGCAGAGTCGAAGGAAAGGCCACAACCATTTTGACGCGCGAAGCGTACTCTTCGTACGTGAGCACGGCAAAAGGGCGACCTGCCTACGCGAAGCCGCTTCAGCAGGCATGGAACCGCTGGCTTGTCAGCCGTAGCTTTAGCAAAGGCTGGCGGCTTTTTTCAACATTCCCTGTTTCACAGGCCCAATTGTTGAATGCATTTTGCCCAACCCACCGGACCAATTCCTTCAACCCGAATGAGCTGTTTAAACGCAATCCCACTTTGGTACCCACCCCCTCTTTGTTCGACCAAAAAAGGATAGTCCACCTGTTCCAACATGGGAACGTCATTTAAACTTGATCCGATTGCCGCAGTCCCGATGGTTCCCCAATGGTTCCGGCATAAATCCAAAAGGATGCGACAAGCTGATCCCTTATGGGTGCCACCCACAAGGTGAGCAAAGCGCCCATCCAATGCCACCAGGAATCCCAACTGCCCTGCTTCATGCCGTATCTCAAACATCTTCGACGGATCGTTGACGAGAAACGGTTCATCATACTCCCGTTTCTGCGCAGCCATGGCTTGAATGGGGGATAATCCCGTGATCGCAACCACTTCATCCACACTCATATCGCCGAAGCCCTTCAACCGAATGCCAAGTTTTTGCGCAATCGTCCTCAGCCCTTCACGAAGGGCTGGATACGATATCCCAAGCTCAATGATATGATAGCCATCTCGCTGGACACTGTGCTCCGGGACCTCGGAATAATATCCCTCGGGAACATAGATCGCTCCGCCATTTTCCACGATGAAGGGATCGACATTCTCCATTTCCTGACGCATGGGTTCCACTTCTGCAAAAGTCTTGCTCGTCGAGAACATCACCGGAATACCTCGACGATGCAACGTATCCAGCGCAGACCGTGCAGCACCATACTCATGCGTATCGGCATCGAGCAACGAACCGGCTAAATCTGTCAGGATAACAAGGTGCGACTCTGGATCCACGAGGAACGACTTTCTTTGTCAGGTTGGAATAGTCGTTGAAATTGAGGGTTACACCGAAGAGGCCGCCCGCTCACGATGCACGGCGGCTGCAAAATCGAGAAGATCCGGATCGTGTTGCCATTCTTCAAATGGTCGGCTCAACTTTCGTTGCCACACCGGATACGCACCCTCCGGCGCCCCAGGCACATTGGGCGTGTCCACCTCCCCCAATAAATCCTCAAGAGAAGTCGCGACCACCCGGCATGGAGTCCGGGCTAAATACGCATAGGTCGCCCGGCACAAATCATCAGACCATTGAGGCAATTCTTCACCTTGAGATGGCATGCCTGTTGGTAACAGCCGTTCCCTCTCCAAAGCTCGCAGTAAGGCTTGCCGATCCTGGGTACGGGTGGCACGTTCCTGGTCCATATGCGAGGCAGAAGGGTATAACCCAATTTGCTCCTTGGTTTCAATATCTCGCCCGACCCAAAATCCGCGCAAGGTTGGAAGGTCGTGTGTATTCACGGATGCTAACGCTTGCTCAGGAAATGTTTTGGGGGTTCGATACCCTCGGCCCGAATGCTTCTCGAACATGAGTAACCGATAGGACAATAAACCAGCTCGGGCGAACTTTTTCCGAATCTCCGAGGTCACAGTGCCTAAGTCTTCTCCAACGACCATCACTCGGTGCCGAACACTTTCCAAGGCGAGAACCGCCAACAACTCGTCGGTTGGATACCGAACGTAGGCGCCCTCACTAGCTGATTTCCCCTCGGGGATCCAATATAACCGAAAGAGCCCCAGCGCATGATCAATTCGTAACATGCCACCATATTGCATGTTATGATGAAAGGTTTCTCGGAAAAACCGATATGCCTGCGATCGGAGACAAGTCGGGATCGGTGGTTGTAAGTTCCAATTTTGACCCGACCAATTAAACAAATCCGGAGGGGCTCCAAGCGAAACGCCACGCGCAAGCTGATCTTGAAAAATCCAGGCATCAGCCCCATCAGCCACGATGCCAACCGCCAGATCGTGATACAGCCCCAAAGATAATCCCGCCTGCCTAGCATTGATGTTCAACTCATCCAGCTGCTCCGCGCACTGCCATTGCAAATATTGATAAAACCCCAGCCGTTCCAGATTTTGGTTGGCAAAATTCTCAACAGCAACCGACGTTGGATCCCGAAATTCGATGGGCCATTGCCGCCAGGGCGTGTGACCATACTGTTCCTGTAGCACATGAAAGACGGCAAACCGCCGCAACGCGGTTCCTTGTTGTTGAACAAATCGATCAAACGCGTGGACCCGTTCAGATCCTGCGCCCACATGGCGTTGGCAAAACACCGCATACAAAGATTCCAAAAAAAGAAGCTTCACCGCACGGACTTCATCATAATCCACCGTTCGGCAGTCCCTCAGCGCTTTCAAGCAATCTTGGAAGGCTTCGCTTGCGACCTGCTCCTGTAATGCGGGAGCGTCCTCGAATTCTGGAATTGCCTCAACATCAAGATACAACGGGTTAACGAATAACCGGCTCGACGGAGAATAGGGGCTAATCGATTGAGATGACAGAGCATGAAGTGGATTGATGCCAATCGTCGAAGCACCAAGGCGGCTCCCTGCC
>CAYMQW010000152.1:0-6009 GCA_964392595.1 uncultured Nitrospiraceae bacterium | reverse complement strand
GCTCCGGTTCTGCGCTCCTTGCGCCTTGTCCTGAGCCAAAATTGAAGCAACCTGAGTAGTGACCATGAAAATTGCAATCGATGCGATGGGCGGAGATCATGGCCTGACCCCCGTCGTCGAAGGTGCGATTCAAGCGATAAAAGAACTCGACATCGAGTTGGTCTTGGTGGGTCAAGAAGACCAGATTCGAAGCGAGTTGGATCGTGTGAAATGGACTGACTCTCGCCTCACCGTTCAACAGGCCTCCCAAACAGTGGATATGCATGAGTCGCCCGCCCAGGTCGCGAGAAAAAAACGCGATTCGTCCATCTGGGTGGCCACCAAACTGGTCAAAACGGGGCAAGCCGATGCGGTGGTCAGTGCAGGAAACACTGGAGCGACCATGGTTTCGGCCTTTTTTTTGCTTGGGGTGATCAAGGGAGTTGAGCGACCTGCCATATGCGCCACGTTGCCTACGTTGCAAGGAACAGCCGTCATGTTGGATGTGGGGGCAACCGTTGATTGTACGGCCCAGCAACTCTATCAGTTTGGAATCATGGGCAATGAATATGGCAAACATCTGCTCGGGAAATCCTCTCCCCGTGTTGGTCTGTTGAGTATTGGAGAAGAAGAGACCAAGGGCAATGATATGACGAAAGAAGCCTTTCGTTTACTTCGAGAGAGTACGCTGAACTTCATCGGAAATCTTGAAGGTCGTGATGTGTATAACGGGAATGCTGACGTTATTGTCTGTGATGGATTTCTCGGCAACGTCTCATTGAAAATTTCCGAAGGCTTGGCTGATGCCATGAAAAAAATGCTCATGCGAGAAATCATGGCTTCTTGGTTGGGCCGGGTTTCGTTTCTCTTTCTCGCAGGACCCCTCATGCGTTTGAAGCGTCGAACCGATTACGCGGAATTTGGTGGTGCACCGTTGTTGGGTGTTAACGGGATTAGTATGATTTGCCATGGACGATCTTCAGCCAAGGCGATCAAAAATGCGATTGTTCGCACAGAAGCCTTAGCCAAAGGCCGCCTCATTGAGCTCATTCAGCGGGATATCGCAGAGAATTTGACGGCTTCCAGCCCAAAGCTGGCTGCTGAATGAGAACCCACATTCTCGGGACAGGTTCCTATGTTCCGAAACAGGTACTCACGAATTGTGACCTCGAACAATTGGTGGATACGTCAGATGCGTGGATTGTCGAGCGAACCGGAATTCGGGAACGCAGAAAAGCTGCCCCTGGAGAAGTCTGCTCCGATTTGGGAGTTCAAGCCGCCCAGCAAGCCTTAAGTGCCGCGCACATTCAGGCTGCCGATCTCGATCTCATCATTGTTGCCACCTGTACAGGGGATTCTCCCCTTCCCTCTACTCCATCCCACATTCAATATCGACTCGGTGCGGCACGTGCTGCGGCTTTCGATATTTCTGCGGCCTGTTGCGGGTTTGTCTATGCCTTGTCCATAGCCGATGCCTTTGTTCGATCCGAGCAATATCGCTATATCTTGGTCATCGGCGCTGAAGTGATGACTTCTATTACCGACTGGACAGACCGAAACACCTGTGTGATTTTTGGCGATGGGGCGGGCGCAGCAGTGGTGGGGCCGACTGAGGAAGACCGGGGCCTGTTATCGATCCACTTGCATGCCGATGGTCGGCTCTCTGATCTCATCTGCGTTCCGGGAGGAGGTTCGTCCATCCCGGCTTCGGAATTCATGCTGGCCGAGCGATTGCAATATGTCAAAATGCGAGGCAATGAAACGTTTAAAATTGCCGTCAAAACCATGGAAACGGCAGTCCGTGAGGCCGTGGCTGCTCATGATTTAACCGTGGCCGATATTGATTTTCTGGTTCCGCATCAGGCGAATATTCGTATCCTCAAAGCCGTTGCTCAACGGCTTGGCCTGTCGATGGACCAGGTCATCATTAATTTAGATCGTGTTGGCAATACTTCTGCGGCCTCCATTCCCCTTGCGTTAGATGAGGCGGTCAGGGCTGGACAAATTCAACCGGGAAGTTTAATAGTTCTTGCGGCCTTTGGGGCAGGGCTTACCTGGGCATCTGGAATTGTTCGTTGGTAAAGGCCTGAGTCAAAAATATCAAAAATCGGGGACCTGCGATAGAAAAAATTGTGAAGTAACCTGAGTTACTAGTGGGCATGTTGAATATTTCAAGCCCATGGCCTCGAGATGTTACAAATACGGTAGTTGGAGGGAATGTTCAAAAAAGTCCGTCCAGTCCTGAGCAGAGTTGAAGGAAAGGCCGCAGCCATTTTGACGCGCGGAGCATACTCATAGTACGTGAGCACAGCAAAATGGTGACCTGCCTACGCGAAGCCGCTTCAGCAGGCATAGCCCCGCTGGCTTGTCAGCCGTAGCTTTAGCGAAGGCTGGCGGATTTTTTCAACATTCCCCAGGGAGAAAGGGTACACGATGGCAAATGATCGACCACTAGAGGGCGAATGGGCCTTAATCTTGGGAGCCTCGAGCGGATTTGGCGAAGCCGTGTCTTTGGAATTAGCTGCCCTGGGCATGAATATTTTTGGCGTCCATTTAGATAGAAAATCCACGCTTCCGAATGCGGAACGGATTGCTGGAGACATTAAAGCGCTTGGGCGTGAAGCCGTCTTTTGGAATGTAAATGCTGCCGATGGGGAAAAACGAAAAGAGGTGATTGAAGGAATGCAAGCCACGTTAAAAGGGGGAACGGTCAAGACCATTCGTGTTCTCCTTCATTCCCTCGCGTTCGGGACCCTGAAGCCATATATCGCCAAATCAATTGCCGACATGGTGAACAAGGCTCAGGTAGACATGACGCTGGATGTTATGGCCAATAGTTTGGTGTATTGGACGCAAGATCTTGTCGTTGCCGACCTTATGGGGCAGGGCGGTCGAATATTTGCCATGACGAGTGCGGGAGGGGCCCGTGTCTGGAAGACGTATGGTGCGGTGTCTGCAGCCAAATCAGCATTGGAATCCCATATTCGTCAGCTCACACTAGAGCTGGCTCCCATGGGAATCACGGCCAATGCGATTATGGCTGGAGTCACTGATACTCCGGCGTTGCGGAAAATTCCGGGGTCCGATGAAATGTTGACTTGGGCAAAACGAAAAAACCCCTCTGGACGATTGACCTTGCCTAAGGATGTTGCCGAAGCCATTGGACTGCTCAGCCAGCCAAAAGCCCAGTGGATAACGGGCAATGTGTTGTGTGTGGATGGTGGGGAATTTATCGTTGACTAACAGGTGGTCAAAAAACTTGCCAGCGGCGTTCTCGGCCATTTGTTGTGCTCACGTACTCTCGTACGCTCCGCGCGTCAAATGGCCTGCGGCCTTGCTGGACAAGCTTTTTGACCACCTGTTTGAAATCAAAGAAGAATTTCCGGGTATGAATATTTACCCGTTGACATTGGCGACAGATTCACTCATATCTAAACCCCATGTCTGAGAAGATTGGTTTTCTTTTTCCTGGTCAGGGGTCACAAGCCGTTGGTATGGGACACGCGTTGATAGAGAGTCGTCCCGACCTTCGGAAATTGTATGAGGATGCCAGTTCGATTCTGGGATATGACCTTGCGGCCTTGTGTTTTAAGGGGCCAGCTGAAGAATTGAATAAAACGGAATTTACGCAACCCGCGTTGCTGGTGACCAGTGTCATGGCTTTGCGAGCATTGGGGTCTGGACTCGAGCCTGTGGCTGTCGCTGGACATAGTTTGGGGGAATATTCTGCCATTGTCGCGGCGGGGGGGCTTGGGTTTCAGGAAGCGGTTCAGCTGGTTCAAAAACGAGCAAAATTTATGGCGGAAGCCGTTTCTCCAGGTAGCGGACTCGTTGCCGCTGTAATTGGGTTGTCCCCAGAAGCGGTGAAAGAATCCTGTCAGGAGGCGCAATCTGAAGGTGTCGTTTCGGCGGCAAATTTTAATGCCCCGGGGCAGGTGGTCATAGCGGGAGAGAAAGGTGCGGTAGAGCGGGCAATTGAATTAGCGAAGGCCAAAGGATGTCGGCGCGCCATACTCTTGCCTGTGAGTGTGCCGGTCCATACCGCTCTTATGAAACCGGCAGCAGATCGTTTGACTCCTTTTGTTGAGACCGCGTCTCTTTCTGACTTACATGTGCCTTTGGTCAACAATGCCGATGCGAAGCCTTTATCCACCGTAACTGAGATTAGAGAATCCCTGATTCGCCAATTACCTTCGTCTGTTCTCTGGGAACAATCCATTCGTGTCATGGGTCAGATGGGCGTCACGACTTTCGTGGAGATTGGCCCTGGAACTGTATTAACCGGTTTGGTTAAACGTATTTTACCTGAAGCTACATTATGCAATGTCCACAATCCAGAATCACTTGAGGCTACGTTGTCGACACTTGGAAAAGCCGCGTAGGCCCATCTATTGATGTGAACAACTGAAGCGAGGCTATGGTGCTTGAAGGAAAAAAAGCGGTTGTGACTGGAGCGGCCCAAGGCATAGGGCAAGCCATTGCCGAATCTTTAGCCCAAGCAGGGGCTGATGTGGTGGTGGCGGATCTTGATGTCAAACGCTGTCAGGAAACCGTCGATCGGGTAAAGACGCACAATCGGCAAGCCTTGGCGGTTTCGACTAATGTCGCTCAATGGGATGATGTGAAGGCCTTGGTTGATCAAGTGGTCAAGGATTGGGGGCGTATTGATATTTTCGTCAACAATGCCGGTATCACTCGTGACGGGCTCGTGGTCCGCATGAAAGAAGAGGATTGGAATGCTGTCATTCAAGTCAATTTGACTGGGACGTTTTATTGCACCAAGGCGGCCTTAGGGCCAATGTCCAAGCAGCGGTATGGCCGGATTATTAACATGGCCTCTGTTGTTGGAGTCATGGGGAATGCGGGACAGGCCAATTACGCTGCGTCAAAAGCCGCAGTGATTGGGTTGACCAAGACGATTGCCCGCGAATATGCGAGCCGAAATATTACGGTGAATGCGGTGGCTCCTGGATTTATCAATACGGCAATGACTCAAGGGTTGGGGGAGGATGTGAGAGAGATGCTTTCGAAACAAATTCCGCTTGGACGCTTGGGCGAGCCAGGCGATATTGCGGAAGCCGTGCGATTTCTGGCATCGGATGCAGCCAGTTATATCACGGGTCAGGTGTTGCATGTGAATGGTGGGATGCATATGGCTTAATCCGCGATGCATGTTGCGTGATGCGAAAAACTTAAGGAAGTGTTCACGCCTTGCGCTTTATGGTTCACGCATTACAGCTTCCGGATTATGGATCTAAAACAGGAGGTGGTAACTTCGATGGCAGTTGAAGAGAAGATTAAAAAAATCATTGCAGAGCAGTTGGGCGTGGAAGAGGATGAAGTCGTGCCTGAAGCCTCATTCGTCGAGGATTTGGGCGCGGATTCCTTAGACACGGTAGAGCTCGTCATGGCGCTTGAGGAAGAATTTGATATCGAAATTCCGGATGAAGATGCGGAAAAACTTCAAAAAGTCTCTCAGGCCGTTGACTATATCAAAGAAAAAACCTGATCTCGCATGGTTGAGTGATGGTTGAGTCAAACCGACGCAGAGTGGTGATCACGGGGTTAGGCGTGGTGACGCCATTAGGGATCGGTGTGGAAAAAACCTGGAAAGCCGTAACTGCCGGGAAATCTGGGATTGCGACGATTACCCAGTTTGATGCCTCCGAGTATGCCTGTCAAATTGCCGGTGAAGTAAAAGACTTCAATCCCGGCGACTACATTGACAAAAAAGAAATCAAAAAAATGGATAGGTTCATTCACTTTGCCGTGGCGGCCAGCCAGGAGGCTGTGGATGATGCCGGATTAAAAATTACTCCAGATAATGCGGATCGTGTGGGCGTGTACATCGGTGCCGGAATCGGTGGTCTTCCGGCCATCGAGCATTATCACGATGTGCTGAAAGAAAAGGGACCTGGCCGGGTCACTCCTTTTTTTATCCCGATGGTCATCATCAATTTGGCTTCGGGGCAAGTGGCCATTCGGTTTGGTGCGCGAGGACCCAACTCTTGCGCGGTGACGGCATGTGCG
>CAYMQW010000151.1:3847-6042 GCA_964392595.1 uncultured Nitrospiraceae bacterium | reverse complement strand
CCAACCCCAAGCGAATCTGATTTTCCAACAACTCACCAACTGATCGGACGCGTCGATTTCCCAAATGATCGATGTCATCCACATCGCCTTTGCCCATTTTCAATTCGACTAAGCCGCGTACCACTTCAATAACATCCTGAGCCGTCAGGACACGCAGTTCAAGCGAATGGTCCAATGAAAACCGACTATTCATTTTCAGGCGCCCCACCGGAGAGAGATCGTATCGCTTTGGATTCAAAAACAGGTTTTCAAAGAGAAGCTTCGCTGAATCGACCGATGGCATCTCCCCAGGCCGGAGCCGCTTGTAAATTTCAACCCAGGCTTCTTCTTTTGATGTGGTTCGCTCCGCATCCAGGGTATCCAGGATCACAGGGGTGGTGGTCGTACTATCCAGGTAAATAATTTTGAAGCTTTCGATTCCACTTTCCAGAATTTTTTCAACAGTCGGAAGCGCAAACCGTTGATTCTTTTCGAGGATCACCTCACCACTCTTTGGATCAACCAATTCCGTTAATACCGCACGACCCACGAGGTCATCTGGCTTAACGGGGATTTCCTTTATTCCCGCAGCACGAAACTTGGCCATAACCACTTTGGATAAACGATTGCCTTCCCGAACCAACGGTTCCTTCGAGCCTTTTTCGAACACATCGAGAGAGGACCGGAGTCCCGTGTGCAGCTCAGGATCAAGTTTACGCATGAACTGCCCATTCACAATGCGAATTTCTTCAACCAGATAATACATTTTCAGCAGATCATCCGTGGAAAGGCCGAAGGCCTTCAACAAGATCGTCGCCGGCATCTTTCGCCGCCGATCAATTCTGACATACAAAATATCACGCGCATCGAATTCAAAATCCAACCACGAGCCGCGGTAAGGAATAATTCGAGCGGAAAACAGAATCTTTCCACTTGAATGCGTCCGACCTTTATCATGGCTAAAGGACGCACCAGGCGAACGATGCAATTGGCTCACCACCACTCGTTCCGTCCCATTGATGATAAAGGTCCCGCGATCCGTCATCAGCGGGAGCTCCCCGACATACACCTCTTGCTCACGAACATCGAGAACTTTGCCTTTGACGCTTTTATCCTGGCTATCAAACACGACCAAACGAATGCGAAGTTTTAAGGGTGCAGCAAAGGTCATGCCCTGCTCTAAACATTCGCGCACATCATACTTGGGTGTTCCCAGCGAATAATTAGTAAATTCGAGAATAGCCGTATTGTTATAATCTGAAATGGGAAACACGCTCATTAATGCCGCTTGCAGGCCTTTTTCAGCCCGGCGTTCAGAGTCAGCATCTTTTTGCAAAAACGCTTCGTATGATCGTTTTTGCACTTCGACCAGATCCGGGATTTCAATAGTCGAAGGAATTTTTGAAAAATCCATTCGCTTGATAATTCCCGGTAATGTTGGTTGCGGCATAGTCAGCTCCTTCGAAATCAATACAAGTTAGACAGCCATTCCTGTAGCACACAGGAAAATTCCTCGTTGCTTATATCTACCTTATTTGACTTCTACCGTCGCACCCACATCAGTCAGCTTTTTCTTGATGGCTTCGGACTCATCCTTGTCCACACCCTCTTTGATGGCCTTTGGCGCACTCTCCACTAAATCCTTGGCTTCCTTTAAGCCCAACCCGGTAATCTCTCGCACCACTTTAATCGCTTGGATTTTCTTGTCGGCTGGATAACCAGCCAAAATCACATCGAAAGAATCCTGCTCTTCAGCGGCTGGCGCAGCGGCCCCTGGCGCAGCGGCTGCTACCGCCACCGGTGCTGCCGCAGTCACCCCAAACTTATCCTCGAATCCTTTGACCAATTCTGAAAGCTCCAATACCGTCATGCCTGCCACGGCACCGAGAATGTCCTCTTTTGAAAATTTTGTTTCTGTCACTGCCATTGAACCGTCTCCTTTCTTTTTTTCCTGTATTGCCGCCAGCACAGTCACGAACCCACGAAGAATGCCTTGCATCACGCCAACCATCCCTCGCAGAGGGCCTTGGAGGGCGGAAAGCAACATGGACAGCAAGACCTCCTTGGATGGTAAATCCGCTGCGGCAATGAGTTGTGCCGGATCGAGAGTGTTTCCTTCTAATACGCCGCCTCGCCATACAATTTTCTCATCACACTTTTCTGCCTTAATGAAGTCACGTAAAATTTTGGTAGGAAGAACGGGATCATCATAGCCA
>CAYMQW010000151.1:0-3837 GCA_964392595.1 uncultured Nitrospiraceae bacterium | reverse complement strand
TTGAGCTCAGCCTTAACCCCACGAAGTTGGTGTCGCAACTGCGTCAATTGATTAACCGGCATTCCGTCACATCCCGTCACAACGGCCAATGTAGCTTTAGAGAATTTTTCGTGCAGCTCAGCGACTGCCGTCGCTTTATCTTCCTTTTTCATTCAGCACTCCTTCTCAACTCCATCAATCGACATTCCGGGTAATCGTCGAACATTCAAGTTGGATACCAGGCCCCATGGTGCTACACATTGTCGCGCCCTTCACATACTTCCCTTTACTGGAAGAAGGTTTGGCCTTCATAATAGAATCAAAAACCGTCCGTGCATTTTCCGTAATTTTGGTACCTGGGAAAGACGCCTTTCCGATTGGCACATGCACAATCCCGGCCTTATCCACCTTGTATTCCACACGTCCTTTGCGAATTTCATCAATCGCCTTGGCCACCTCGAAAGTCACGGTGCCTGTCTTGGGGTTGGGCATCAACCCTCTTGGACCAAGCACTTTGCCCAATTTACCCACGGAAGCCATAAGGTCAGGAGTGGCAATGGCTTTATCAAAATCCAGCCAACCTCCTTTTATTTTTTCCAACAGATCATCAGAGCCAACATAATCTGCTCCAGCCTGGCGAGCCTCCTGGTCTTTTTCACCTTTGGCAAAGACCACAATCCTCACCTTCTTCCCTGTCCCGTGAGGAAGGAGAGTTGTTCCACGGACCATTTGATCGGCTCGTTTAGGATCGACACCTAACCGAATCACCAACTCAACCGTTTCATCAAATTTCGCCGTGGCAATTTGCTTGACCAGCTCACTAGCATCCTCCAAGTTATACAACTTCGATTCCACCTTGGCCGCAGCATGTTGTAATTTCTTTCCCACTGCCTTCACTCCTCTACAAGATAATCCCTAAAATTAGTCCGTGACTGTTATCCCCATGCTCCGAGCGGTGCCTTCAATAATTTTCATGGCACCTTCAATATCTATTGCATTCAAATCCGTCATTTTTTGTTTTGAAATTTCCGTCAATTGCATCCGAGAAATGTTCCCAACCTTATCTTTCTGCGGCACACCAGACCCTTTGATGATCCCCGCAGCTTTCTTTAACAAATCCGTGGCCGGAGGAGTCTTGGTGATAAAGGTGAAACTCCGATCTTTATAGACCGAAATCACAACGGGAATGATACTGCCTTCTTGTTTCTGGGTCTTCGCATTAAATTGCTTGCAAAACTCCATAATATTAAGTCCATGCTGCCCCAATGACGGACCGACAGGGGGCGCAGGATTCGCCTTCCCTGCAGGAATTTGCAATTTAATTTGAGTGATGACCTCCTTCGCCATAGCATGTTCTCTTTTCCTACCAGAAGGTTAACAATAAAGAGGGATTCATGAATTCCGCTACACTGTGAAATTTACCGACGGATCATCCACGCTCAATTTGGGCAAAGGCTAATTCCACAGGAGTTGATCGACCAAAGATACTCACCAAGGCCTTCACTCGACTATGATCCGAATCTACTTCATCCACCATCCCATTGAACCCCATAAACGGTCCATCAATAATTCGTACGTTATCGCCCTTAGAAAAAATGATCTGTTCACGAGGAGCTGTCGCCCCGGATTCGATTTGCTTGAGAAGAGAATCAGCCTCCTCATCGGTTAAGGGAATCGGACGGGTTCCTCCCCCCACAAACCCCGTGACCTTCGGAGTGTCCTTGATCATCATCATGGTTTCATCTTTGACCGGAGCTTCAATTTCGACCAAGACATAACCCGGGAAAAACTTTCGCTTGGATTGCCTCCGCTTTCCATCCTTGATTTCTATCACGTCTTCAGTCGGAACTAGCACCTGCCCCAGCTCTTCCTGAAGGCCCATTTGAGTCGCACGCTCCCCTAGGTTTGCCCTAACCCGCCCTTCATATCCTGCATAGGTGTGGATGACGTACCAACTTTTGGCCATCAAAATACCTCAAATTCTTGTTTCATAGTATGCGCCCCACAAGCCACACTAAAATAGAATCGATCATGGAAAGGTATATGGACATGATGACGCAAAAGACCACCACAACCGATGTTGATCCCATGGTTTCATCACGGGTTGGGTAGGACACCTTTTTTAATTCAGATTTCACTTCTGATAAAAATACAGTGATTTTGCTCCACAATTTACCCACGATGTTTTCCTTCCCTTTTGTCCATGCCCCGAAACCTCACACCTTTCCCATCCCCGAACATTTAATGGAAATTGCAGACTACAGCTTGGCAGGGGCACCAGGACTCGAACCCGGACCATCGGTTTTGGAGACCGACATGCTAGCCATTGACACCATGCCCCTTCTCAAAACCCGTAAGACGTGAAGGGTAAAATTGATGGTGAATAAAAATCTCTCGATGATCACTTCACACTTCACGCCTGACTCTTCCCGTTTATTTCACCTCTTTATGGGGGACATGCTTCCTGCAAAAGCGACAATATTTTTTCATCTCCAGACGATCCGGATCATTTTTTTTATTTTTCATCGTCGAATAATTTCGCCGTTTACAATCACCACAGGCTAAAGAAATAATGACCCGCATGGTCCCCCACCCTTTCGAAAAATATCAAACAACTCCGGTAACTACTCAGGTTGCTTCAATTATCCTAAGATCTCCGTAACCACCCCGGCGCCCACCGTGCGGCCACCTTCCCGCACCGCAAACCGCACCCCTTTCTCCATCGCAATCGGCGCAATCAACTCTCCCGTAAACGTCGTATTATCGCCCGGCATCACCATCTCGACCCCTTCGGCCAAGTTCACGATGCCCGTGACGTCTGTCGTCCGAAAGTAAAACTGAGGCCGATACCCATTGAAGAACGGTGTGTGCCGCCCCCCCTCTTCTTTGTTTAACACGTACACTTCGGCTTTGAACTTCGTATGCGGCATGATGCTCTTCGGCTTCGCCAGCACCATCCCCCGCTCCACTTCGTCCTTCTTCGTCCCGCGCAGCAGCGCCCCGATGTTATCCCCGGCTTGCCCTTCATCCAGCACTTTCCGGAACATCTCCACACCGGTCACAATCGTAGTTCGAGTATCCGTTAACCCAACAATTTCAATTTCATCCCCAACCTTCACCACGCCACGTTCAACCCGCCCCGTTACCACGGTGCCACGCCCACTGATGGTAAAGACATCTTCAATGGGCATCAGGAAGGGTTTGTCAATGGCCCGCTCTGGCATCGGGATATACGAATCCACGGCTTCCAAGAGCTTCAGGATCGATGGCACTCCAATATCACTGGGATCCCCTTCAATCGCTTTGATGGCTGAGCCGGTAATAATGGGAATGTCATCGCCGGGGAATTGATACTTCGACAACAACTCGCGCACTTCGAGTTCGACTAACTCTAACAACTCAGGATCTTCGACTTTATCGGCTTTATTCAAGTACACGACGATGTACGGCACACCAACTTGCCGGGCCAGCAGGATATGCTCGCGCGTTTGCGGCATCGGTCCATCTGCGGCAGAGACCACGAGTATCGCCCCATCCATCTGCGCGGCACCTGTAATCATATTTTTGACATAGTCGGCATGGCCGGGACAGTCCACATGCGCGTAGTGCCGATTCTCGCTCTCATATTCCACATGGGAGATCGCGATGGTTAAGATCTTTGTCGGATCCCGTCGCCCTTGGGATTCACTGGCTTTGGCCACTTGATCATAGGAGATATAGGTGGCCATCCCCTTATCCCCCATCACCTTCGTTAAGGCCG
Organism: uncultured Nitrospiraceae bacterium; assembly: GCA_964392595.1. GTDB lineage: Bacteria > Nitrospirota > Nitrospiria > Nitrospirales > UBA8639 > Nitronereus. Next base: position 98 of record CAYMQW010000151.1, on the reverse strand, counting down.
AGGTGAGGGTCGTCTTCCCATGATCCACATGCCCAATCGTCCCCACATTCATATGCGGTTTCTTCCGATCAAATTTCGCCTTCGCCATCTGCCCCTCC
>CAYMQW010000150.1:0-6046 GCA_964392595.1 uncultured Nitrospiraceae bacterium | reverse complement strand
TCCGGTAAAGACGCTGACCATCCAAGAGTCAAACACTCAACCTGATGAAGCCATCCAATCGGTCCAGAAACGAGGACTGTGGTATTACATTGAGCAGGAATCCCCATCGGGAGAATTGGAAGATCGGTGGAACCACGAAGTCTTCGATGTCTTATACCAACTGTACCATCTCACCGTGACCGACATCTCGCAAACCCCCACGGTGCCCATTACCATTTCCAAATAAACTCAGTTCCGCTAGGGGCGTTCGAAATCGATCGGAACCCCTAGCATCCACAACGCCTCTATGACAGCGAACGGAACACGGCCAGCAGATCACTGATTGCCAATGTTTTAATTCGCAACATTGCTCGATCTTTCGCGAGTTGATCGTTCATTCCTTTATCACTAGCCCGTTCAACGCAATTCGCTCCCAATTGTAAAATTCTTTCAGATTCAGCTTCCACTTTATCCTTGACGACTCGATTACTGGCGAGCAATTCAGTAGCCTTCGCCCGGGTCGCCTTTAAATGTTCTTGAAATTCCGATTCTGGAAAGGCTTCCTTCGCAGCTTGATCATGGCACCGATCCAAGTATTGATTCAGCAAGACGTATAATCGGAGCACGGTCTCGGTGATTTGAATAAATTGGGCATTTTCATCTTGAGAAGACATAAATTCTCCTTTCATTTGGCCAGCCGTTGGTATGATCAAGAATGGGGATCGAGCCCGTTTCTCCTTTGAGGGATACAACTCACCATTAAGGTTATCCCAATTTGAACTCCTAGGAAAGAGAAGACGTGAAGGAAATACTCGAGACCGTTAGATAATACGGTATGTTTTTATTTTATTATAGCGCGTGGCACGACTCATTTTTAATAACTTGGCGGCCTGGACTTATTTCCGTTCGCTTGGCTCAAGGCCTTCACAAGAATATCTTTTTCCGCTTTGGTTTGAGCCAACTTCCCCATTTCATGAAGGTCGGAATTGGCGGTCTTTGATAGAGGGGCCTCCTCTACATCCGTGAACACAATGCGGGAATCCCGGGCCGTTTATACCAGGCGTTCGATGGTATGTTCTAATTCCCGCACATTCCCAAACCACGCTCGTTGGACCAAACTTTGTAAGGCCTCCGGAGCAATCCGCACATGAGCCTTGTGGTGCTTATGGCACGTGTGATGGATAAAACAGTCAATAAGCGAGGGAATATCTTCTCGTCGGTCTCGTAGAGGGGGAAGTGCGATAGGAAGGACCGCCAATCGATAAAACAAATCAGCCCGAAAGGATCCGGCCTTGATTAACTCTTCCAAAGGTCTATTCGAGGCCGAAATAATTCGCACATCGATTTTGATAGTGTGGCTGCTTCCCGCGGGCCTTACTTCTCCCTCTTGAAGCACACGTAACAATTTCGCTTGGAAGCTGGCACTGGTATTCGCAATCTCATCGAGAAAAATTGTTCCCCCTTCGGCCTCCTCGAACAAACCCTTTCGATCGGAAACGGCGCCGGTAAAAGCCCCACGGAGGTGCCCGAACAATTCACTTTCCCACAACGTTTCGGGTAACGCCCCGCAATCAATCACAATAAAGGGAGCCTGCCGCCGAGAGCTGAGCCGATGGATCATTTTCGCGACTAACTCTTTTCCCGTGCCACTTTCTCCTTCCAGCAAGACGGTGGCACGACAGGTCGCCACTAGGCGGATGGTTTCAAGGACCTGCTGCATCGCGAGACTCCTCCCCACGATAGTATCCATGGGACCTGTTTCGTGAATCTCTCGCGTCGAAATGGCTGGAGCCCTCTTGAGTCCGATATTCAATTCAACCGTATCTCTTCCGGGCTGTCCCATCATGAGGACACAACTGATTTGTTCTTGGACGCCGGTCAATGGGAACGACTGGGGAAAGGGACAGGTCGTCGTGTCCGACTCGGAAGCTTCCCCATGATCACTTCCATTACAGAAGGCTCCCAACTCCAATACGTTTTTCCCGGGACAGCCCTCACAAGGCTGGGACTGATGGGAAGTCGTTCCCCCGTCCTCTTGGATTTGTTCCAACAACGGGCAGTCCGCCACCAACTGTTGGGCTGAAGCATTGGCGTACACTAATTCATGCGTGGGAGAAATCACCATCACGGGTTCGGAGAGGTGATCCGCCAGACAGGCAAGAGTCTCGATTCGCGCGGTGAGGATAGGGTCATGTTGAAGGCTAACAAACGATCCGGCCATCGTATATGGTCCTTTGTACATTAGGTTCCTTTTATTGGTGTGGAACCTGTGAATGCTGACACTGGTTGAAAGGACAAACTTGCATCACGAATGATTTGAGGTCTGCCATTCGAACCGGTTTATCAAAATATCCTACCACTCCAATGTCTTGGGTCATGGCCTTCGTCCGGGCATCACCAAACGCCGTTACCACGATAATGGGACAATCAGGAAGGGCCGTTTTTAAACTCCGAATAAATTCAAACCCACCACACTTCATATTGAGATCGGTGATGACTAGATTCGGGAGGCTCACTTTTAACTGGGAAAAAGCCTCGACCCCATCCTTCGCTTGAACCACACGACAACCCACCTCACTGAGTTCATCAACCAAGAGGCCTCTCATCGCAGCATCGTCATCCACGACCATAATGACGCAACAATCGGATTGAACTACATTGAGAGGTGCTCTTCGGCTAGTCATGGCGTATTAAGCGTACTGCGCCCGAACGAGTTCCTGGGGAAACGCGGGTGGTATCCCCAGAGTTTCCAATGTGGTCATTATTCGATCAGGTTGCCCCCAGTCATTCCACACCACGTCGTGCAGTTCAATGACTCCCACTCGATCGGGAAATCTTTGGAGAAGGGCAGAGGAAAAGTTATAGTGCGGGAGCACTTTGTAGACCGCTTCTAACACCATGCCCTCCCGAGAAGTTCCAATGGCCCGATCGAGTTCCTCAAAACACCCCATCAAATCCGGAAACGCGTCATGTCCTAATTCCCAAAGCGTTTCCGCTTTTGCCGCAAATACGAGGCTGTTCCACAGCCCCCCATTCTCCAGGGCCGTTTGAGCTTGGTCGAGTGAAGGTTTCTCCATAAACGCCTCCACTTCCCACACGCTTACCCCTGCGCTCCACCCCAGGGCTGGCCCAGGATGAATCCATCCGTAATCCAGCTCAAGATGAGTCGGCGAAACTCCGAGGAGAATGATCCGATCTTGTAATCCTTCCGCGCTCCAGACCGCCCGCAACACCTGTTTCATAAATTGATCTTCAGGATAGATGAAATGATCTGAAGGATAGATAACTACGGTCGCCCCAGGGTCCCACTTTCGCACGTAGGTTAAAGGAAGGAAGACTCCGGCAGCCGTATCGCGATTGGATGGCTGAAAGAGCATCCGGCCCCCGGCATGCGGCTCGACATGATCCCACAGAAATCGATGGTGATCCCGACTGACGACCGTCACCTTTTGATCATGACGAGTCAGCCGATCCGCACGATCCCACGTGTGTTGCAGCATGGACCGGGTTCCGACAAAGGAGCAGAACTGTTTCGGTTTGTGATATCCCAACCATTGTTCAACGAACGGTCTCGTTCGTTGTCCTTCTCCCCCAGCTAGAATGATCGACCACCGATGTTGTTGGGTTTTTGGTTGGGCATTCACCATTGGCTTCCTCCTTCTGAACCCTTCTCACAGAAGGGTCCTGATTGAATGCCGACCCATTAGGAAGGGGATAGTAGATATATAAGACCGGTCCATGTTCTTTCCGTTAATTGCCTGACTTGTACCAAGCTATAGCCGTGCGTCCATGGAAATTCTCTCAGTAAGTTATTAACAAAAACCATGCCAATTATTTTTCGGATTCATTCTGGTCATTTGCCAACAAAAATGCGTTTGAACCGGTGGTGGATTGTAGCATTTGGCCTCAAAACCTTCTGACGAAAAGGCCCAGAAATCCCCAAGAGCTTCTCATAATCTCAAGAACTCTTTGATGACGTTGGAATCAATATCCCCATCCAAGGCCCGGCATGTTGTCACACGGTCGTACCATTATTCCCTTCTGGCATGAATTTTGACGAGGTTAAATATTCAGAAGGGTAAAAGAAAAAAATGAGGCGAAAGGAGAACAGCATGAAACGACACTTCACATGGTTAGGAATCACCACTAATTTTTTTTCTATGTTCCTTGGGAATGGCTCCCATGCCGGAGGTGGTCCAGGCGTTTGGTGAAACCGTCTATGACCAGCATTGTCTTCGATGTCACAGCACTATAGGTCGGGGAAATGGACCGGATGCAAAATCATTGACGGTCAAACCGGCCAATTTTCATTCCACAACGACTCGAATGAAAACCGATGGAGAACTCATTTCCAAAGTGACATGGGGAGGGGCCTACAGACCCATGCACGGGTGGGGAACTCGACTCAGCCGAAAGGAGATTCACTCGGTAATTCGTTACATTCGTCTTCTGGCTTCTTACCAAACACCCATGAAATGAAATCACAAGGCTAACTCCCACGATCAACTGTTCAATTTCATTTGGAATTTACTCTTCACCAATCATGCGAAATACAACCAAAGACTATTACAGCCGTCTCGGTCTCTCCAAAACCGCGACTCAAGATGGGATTAAAAAAGTCTACAGAAAATTGGCCAGAAAATTTCATCCCGACCTGCATCCGGATGCGAACAAGTCGGAGATGGAGGATAAGTTCAAAAAACTCAATGAAGCTTACGAGGTACTAAGGACCCACGAGAAAATAACTTGACCAATCTCGCATCCAATCTTCGGGCCATCTTTGAACGAGACTCAATCGAAAAACCCTCACCATAGCTATACTATGCCTCGAGTTTTTCTCAATCGTTCCGTCCAAATCCGACCCAAATCTTGGCGCGATATTGATCAAGTTACTTTCTCGTAAGTCCTAAGCGACGAGGAAACACAAAGAAAATACGATCAATACGGCGCTCAATGGAAAGAGGCAGAGGCGTATGAACAGGCTCGACAACAAGCTGGCGCCACCGGGAAGGGAGGGAGGTGGCACACTGAATATACCCAAGGCAATCCCCAAGATTTTAGTGACCTGTTCGAAAACCTTTTTGGGAAACACGCTCGGTCGCAAGGTGGGACACCGCGTGGGTTTGGCATGCCTGGGGCAGACCTAGAAGCCAATGTTCAGCTCACGCTGCATGAAGTCTTTGCCGGACCCACCAGATATTTGGAAATTCCGCAGGAATCAGGAACGTCAAAATCTCTTGATGCCCGAATTCCTAAAGGTGTTCGAGACGGGGAACGAGTTCGGGTCAAGGGCAAGGGTTTGCCCGGGCAAAACGGCGGACCAGCGGGTGACATCCAAGCATTGAGAATAGGAATTGTACAGAGCCTTTTGGGCCTGACAGAAAAGCCCCCAAGGTCACGCTTGGGGGCCATCAGCGGGCTTCACAGTCTGAAATGAGGGAGCTGTCCCTTCAATGAATTCATCAGAATTGAAAGACTTGAGTTTTTCAGATACCGCAAGGCTGGATGAGTTTTTTGACCTCCACCTTACGATTATTTGCTGGGACGCGCTTTAGCGGCAATAGCCTTTAAATCTGATCCGCATTTAAAGGAAACCGTCTTCGAGGCTTTAATTTTAATGACCTCGCCAGTTCCAGGATTGCGGCCTTTTCTCGCGGGACGGGATTTGATTTTAAAGGTTCCAAACCCAACCAACTGAACTTCCCCATCTTTTTTAATGCCGGTTTCAATCGCGGATAGTACGGCGTTCAGAGCACGGGTTGCTGCCGCCTTCGATGCCAAACCAGAAGCCTTATTGGACGCTAGTTGTTCTACGAGACCTTCTTTTCTCATAACCTCTTTTCCTCCTTCAAAGGTGAGTCGTTAACAATTACCGAACAAGGTATAGGTTTTTTCAATGACTAACAAGACATTTTCATATCTTACGGTTCACAGTTCACGTCCGAGTTGAGAAAACGAAAATCTCCAATTGCTGAATCCGAGATACTTCAAAGGCACGAATAGGGAGGGGTAAGGACCTGAGAGGAAATACCTTGGACCCTATCGCGCCAAGATTTGGGTCGGATTT
>CAYMQW010000149.1:4157-6062 GCA_964392595.1 uncultured Nitrospiraceae bacterium | reverse complement strand
AATCCGGCCCAAATCTTGGCGCGATATTGATCAAGTTATTTTCTCGTAGGTCCTTAATTGACCCCTGAAAGAGAAACCACCTGAGCCTCTCGGTGTAGGGCTTCGTTTGCAGCTTCCAGTTCGGCAATACGGTTTTGGAGTGTCCTGATTACTTGTCCTCCTTCCTCTTCATCGTATCTAGGCTTGATGTGTTGTGGGCAATTGACGTCCCAGGCTGTGACGTGGAAACGGATGACGCGCTCAGGTTTACCTTTGTAGGTGGGGTCGTTTAATTCATTCAAAAGCTTTAGTTCGTTGTCTACCACTTCGGCTGTTCCCCAAACTTTAATCCGCTGGCGGTTGGGGTAATCCATCAAAAAGATACACGCTTTATTGTTCTCGGCCAGGTTGCCGGCGGTGATGTATTGTCGATTGCCTACGAAGTCAGCAAAGGCTAGTGTGCGGTCATCCAACACTTTGAGGAAACCTTTCGGGCCGCCACGGTGTTGGATGTATGGTTGGCCGTCGGAAGTGGCGGTCGCCAAGTAGAATGAGTCCCGCTCGGCGATGAAGTCAGCCAGGTCTGGAGTGATAGTATCTGCCCAACCTCCGCGGTCCTCCATGCGTTCGTATTGTTTCCGCGAGCCCATTCGTTCTTGAATGGCTTTAACTGATGGTGTGAAAGCGATATCGCTGATTGGCTGTTTCATGTTGTGTTTTCCTTTCTACATCATTGGGCGGATGCCACGCGTGTGTCCAAAAAGTTGCGGATGTGTCCTGCAATGACGTCGCCATCTTCTTCAAGTGCAAAGTGGCCGGTGTCGAGTAAATGAAACTCTAGATTCTTGAGATCTCTCTTGTAGGGATGCGCGCCTTCTGCAGGAAAAATCTGGTCGTTCTTTCCCCACACGATCAGCGTTGGTGGTTGATGGTTCCGTAAATACGCCTGCCACTTGGGATACAATGGCGGGTTCGAACCATAGCTGTAGAACAATTGAAGTTGAATGGCTTCATTTCCGGGTCGATCCAACAGTCTCTGGGTGACGTGCCAGTTGTCGGGGCTGATCATCTCCTTGTTGCGAACCCCGTTGGTATACTGCCATTGGGTCGCACCCAAGGTGACGAGGAAACGAAGCGCGTCCTCATTTGACATGTTTGGCTGCTTGTAGGCGGCTTTGACGTTCTTCCACCATTCATTGTCGAGGCCCTTATTAATGGCTTTGCGATCTTTCCAGTACTCCTTGATCGGTTCCCAGAAATTGTTGTCGATTCCTTCGACATAGGCGTTGCCATTCTGGATGATGAGTGCCTGGACTCGTTTCGGATGGCTCACCGCAAGACGGAATCCCACGGGGGCACCATAATCCATCAGGTACAGGCTATACGTTTTTAAACCAACTTTTTGAATGAATTTTTCCATGACCTTCGCAAGGGTGTCGAAGCTGTAGTCAAAATCATCAACTTTGGGCATGGAACTGTTGCCATACCCCGGGTAGTCCGGGGCCACTAGGTGAAATCTATCCGACAACAGCGGAATCAAGTCGCGAAACATATGTGAGGAGGTCGGAAATCCATGGAGCAACAAAATGGTAGGAGCGTCTTGAGGTCCTGCCTCCCGATAGAAAATATCCAGTCCATCCACTTTGATGGTTTTGTGAAGGGTGGGATAACTGGCCGGTGCGGTGAACGTTGTCTTTACTTCTGCCCTTGTGGCTGTTGGGTTGGAGGCCATGGCTCCGGCCACCAGGGTCCCAATAAGGCCAAAAGGTACGACAGCCAGTATTGTCAGAATTGATTTGAATGTGTGTTGGAAGTGTTTCATTGTAAGTTTCTCCTATAAATGAAAAACGTGGTTACGAAACCGCTAATTCTTCGACTTCTGGAAAGTCAATTTCTGTTTGGGCTACATGGTTGAAATAATTCGTG
>CAYMQW010000149.1:0-4147 GCA_964392595.1 uncultured Nitrospiraceae bacterium | reverse complement strand
GAACAAGGTGAGCCCGACGTTAGCGATAATCTCGGCAGTCTCGCCTTCAGTCACTCCGGCTTTGTGAAGTTTGGCGATCTTCTCATCCGTGACCCACCCGCGATTCACGACGAGCGTACTCGCGAATTCCAGGATAGCCGCTTCCTTCCCATCCGGAGATTCTCCTCGACGACTATCACGGATCGCTTCCTCGCTGAGACCCACTGTGCGTCCAATAGCCGAATGCGCCGCAAGGCAGTATTCGCATTGATTGTCCTGTGCTACAACCAAGGCAATTTGCTCTCGTAATTTTGGAGAGAGCGAACCTTTGCCCAAGGCATTCGAAAAATTGAGATAGCCCTGAAGCACTGCTGGCGAGTTGGCCATGGTCCGCATAATGTTGGGGGTAAACCCGAGCTTCTTCTGCACACCATCCAACAATTGTTTGGCTGGCCCAGTGGCGGTTTCAGGATCGATGGCTTGTAATCGTGTCATGATATTCTCCTTGTGTTTTTTGGTTTACCGTTTTGCTGTCGTGTTTTTTCTAATCCAATTCGCGTGCCAAAACGTAAATATCCGTAACCTGTTGATTTAAATTGAAAAAATAATCGATTGAAGGGATCGGTTAAGAAACGAATTTTCGTTGTCACGACGTGATCAGGCATAATCAACGAAACTTCGTGGAGGAACAATCATGGCAACAGAGAAGATCTGTCCAACTGAATTCGCATCATTTAAGTGTCTTGTGTTGGATATCGCGCAGCAGCGGACTCTTGATGAGTTGCTGAAGCTCATCGTGAATAGAATGGCTGCACGGCCGGAAGTGGCGTTGGTTCGGATTTGGTTAAAGCGACCAGGCGATGTCTGTGCAAACTGCCGAATGCGCGAGGAGTGCCCAGATCAAACATGGTGTTTGCATTTGGTGGCGAGTGCAGGCCATTCAGTGGCAAATCCCAACGAACAGTGGAATGGATTGAATGGGCATTTTCGTCGGATCCCACTTGGGGTTCGAAAGGTGGGACACATTGGAGCCACGGGAGAGCCGGTGATTGTGCATGAAGTGGAAGAAGCCAAAAAGTGGATTGCGCGGCCAGATTGGGCCAAACTAGAAGGCATTCACGGCTTCCATGGTCAACCCATTATGTATCAAGGAGAGATATTGGGTGTGTTGGCAGTCTTTACACGTGAACCTGTGACAGAAGATGCACCGATCTGGTTGCGGATGATCGCCGATCATGTTGCGGTGGCTATTGCCAACACGAATGCGTTTGAAGAAATCGAACACCTGCAGGAGCAACTTAAATTAGAAAATACCTTTCTGCGCGAAGAAGTACTAGAGGCCCAAGCCTTTGGGGAAATTGTCGGACAGAGTCCAGCGTTGCGTGCGGTGCTTCAGCAGATCGAGTTAGTGTCGCCGACGAATGCCAGTGTCCTGATTCTTGGGGAATCCGGAACTGGAAAAGAGTTAGTGGTCAGAGAAATTCACAAGCGTAGTCTGCGCAAAGACAAACCACTGGTGAAGGTGAACTGTGCGTCGATCCCCAGGGAATTGTATGAGAGTGAGTTCTTTGGACATGTCAAAGGGGCGTTTACAGGAGCGCTCAAAGATCGGGCAGGCCGGTTTGAAGTTGCCGACGGCGGTACGTTGTTTTTGGATGAAGTCGGCGAGATTCCGCTCGATCTCCAAAGTAAGTTGTTGCGCGTACTGCAAGAAAATCAATATGAACGGGTAGGGGATGAACGAACCAGACAGGTCGATGTGCGCGTCATTGCCGCAACAAATCGCGATTTAAAAAAAGAAGTCGAAGCCGGACGATTTCGGCAGGACCTGTATTATCGAATAAACGTGTTTCCATTGGAGGTTGCTCCACTCCGAGAACGCAAAGAAGACATCCCACTCCTAGCCGCCAACTTTTTAGAATTGACCGCCAAGAAGATGAATTGCTCAAACCCACCAAAGCTCACACAGGCCCATGTCATTGATCTTCAAAAATATGATTGGCCTGGGAATATCCGTGAATTACAAAACGTCATCGAGCGAGCGGTGATTACCTCACGCTGCACGAATCTGCAATTCGGCTTGCCAAAAATGTCTGGGGCTACTCAGCCCTCAATGTTCAAAAGAAAAAAATCTGCCAGTCCAGGTCAAACAGAAATCATGACCGAAGATGAAATGCGCGAACTAGAACGTGAGAATATCCGAAAGGCGCTGGAGAAAGTGAACTGGAAAGTCTACGGCGACGACGGCGCAGCTTCATTGCTTCGTATTCAACCGACAACCTTGGTCTCCCGCATGCAAAAGATGAGGCTAGAAAGGGCGGGGTGAGAACCGAAAAAAGAACAGATGGGAATGCGTTATTGTTGGGCCTGCCCTCTGCTTTTGCGTTGAAAATAAATCTGTCCCCTTTGCCGCTTTTCCTATTGCCTGCCATCGCCTTGTTCATTATCCCGGTCGGGCAAGCTGTTCGCGACTGTTCCGAAAAATTGACAGAATTAGACCTGGACCGTAGGCTATGTCCCTACGGTATGGGTTAGCAAATCGCGCGAGGAGTGTTGGGCTATGGCAAGTGTTTCTCGGTCAGGCGCACAGCGAAAGCTTCGGGGATTCTTAGACCTTCTACGTCAGGAGTTGCCCACGCTACGAACCAAGTTTCATGTGCGGTACCTTGGTGTGTTCGGCTCGTATGTCCACGGCACGCCCAGGAGGGGCAGCGATCTCGATCTACTTGTGGACTTTGCCCAGGAGCCAAGTCTATTCGAGTTCATCGAACTGGAAAGCTATTTGTCCTCTCTCTTGGGCGTCAAGGTGGATCTGGTGATGAAGGAGACGCTCAAACCCCTGATCGGCCGGCGGATTCTCAGCGAGGTCGTGGGCTTGTGACGCGCAAACGCGAGTTTCTTGATTACGTTGCCGATATCCAGGAAGCTACGCAGAACATCTCGCAATTCATTTCAGACATGACGTGGCCCCAGTTCGCGCAGGACCAGAAAACCGTCTATGCCGTGGTTCGGGTCCGTAAGGAAATAAGTCGTACATTGATACATCTCATCTTCAGGCCACCTTTTGCCGATCTTCAATCGAGAAACCCTCAAAACAGCACAACTGTTCCTCCGGTTTCTCTCATTCAGATCGACCAAATCTGACCTAAATCTAAGCGTCTAAATGTACGACTTATTTCCTTACGGACCCTTAGAGCATTCGAGATTATCGGCGAAGCGGCTAAGAAAATCCCTCCCTCCGTAAAGAAGCGACATGCGAAAGTCCCGTGGAAACAGATGGCTGGAATGCGGGACAAACTCATCCATGAATACTTCGGTGTGAATTATCAAGTCCTGTGGGAAACAGCCAAATAGGATATTCCACCGGTGCACCTACTTATTGCGAAGGTCCTTGAGGAGGAATCCGAGGAAGCCTGCCGTAGCCGGTAATTGGACAATGGTAGTCTCGGGAATGGAAATTGGGTCTAGTTTTTGTTGACAAATTATCCTTCCCCTTTCCTACTCATGATTATTAAAGGGAGCGGAAATACCCAGTGGAAGTCCAGACCTCTGAAACCAGGGACTCGTGAGACTTAGTGAAACTATCAACAAAAGACGCGACCCCTGTTCTGTTAAAGAAAAAATTCGGTGAGCTAGAGGCAGATCGAAATCCTGACCAAAGATGAAATGCGCGAAGTAGAGCGTGAGAATATTCGATGGGCATTAGAGAAGAGCAACTGAAGAGTTTACGTTGACGACAGTGCCGCCGGGTTTCTCCAGATAAAACCGACTACCCTGGCTTCCCGCATGCAAAAGATGGGGTTGGAAAAGCCAGGGTGAAAACAGAATAGAGAAAGGAAACAAATAGAGTATGTCATTGCAAGACCTAATCCACAGCTTTCTCAGGATGCTGAAGTGAGCCGCGTCCTGGATAGGGGACCAAGGGCCAGTCTTTACCGTCCACATGGTTAAGCATGATTTCCAAGAATTCGAGTAAGAGCGTTTCTAGGATGACGACCCCGGGTTTTACAGTGTCTTCGTTGCGTCTTGTGGATGAGGCAGATGACCCATGAAAGATTTGGTTTCTGAGAACAAGAAGCCTTTCAAAGACTAGTTGTAGAAATAGGATACAATCATGATTTTCTAAAGCCTTTTTCCCAATGGGATCAACGACAGCAGTAATTTTTGC
>CAYMQW010000148.1:779-6070 GCA_964392595.1 uncultured Nitrospiraceae bacterium | reverse complement strand
TTTAGTAAATATTTTCCTGTCGAACATATGCAAGTTCCTAACCGGAAGTTACTGATCTTGGTAGGCGATCGAGTGCCGACAAGAGATTCATCCAGAATCAGTTACACAATTAACTTGACAAGCCCTGAAACCCATCGCCCCCAGCCAGCCATAGGGAGGACTCCACACCAGATACCGGAGTTGCGCCCCGCACAACGGCCCGCGCCCTAAGTAGTGGCACCGCTCCATCAAGCCGTTCCACACGGTTGAGGCCTGGCTGTACCGGCTGGACACCAACACCAACTCAACGGCCCCCAGCTCCGCCAAGGAGCACGTCACGTCCGCACTCGCGGGCACAGGGCCATCAGGTGGGCCTTGGGCTATTGAAAGGCAAAGCCCGTCTGACTGACCGGCAGCGTCATCACCCTGACACGGTCCAGGTGCAGGAGAGCCTTCCGGCCACTCATCTCCTGCAGCTTGCCGGTGGGCGCACGCCACGCCAGCCATTCGCACACTTTCCGCGAGAGCACATGCCGCGACATCGAGGGCTCCTGCTCAACAGTGGCTTGGAGGTGTTGAATCAATTCTGGACTGAAATGTTTCCCGAGTAGCCACACCCCTCCTACGATAACTCAGAAAACCCACGGTGTTAAGTGTGTCCACTCGTCAGCCCTTCAAACAGATGACGTTTGCCCTTAAGACAAAACAAAATCCCAGCTAGGATTTCTGTCCTTGAAAATGTATCATAAAGACTCTGGATCTGGCATTCTTGCGCGAAACCTTAAGCCCCTATGACAGATAAAACCATCTCTCCACACACGCTTTCAAGGATACTTCAAGACCGACAACGGAAGGGTGAGCGCGTCGTGTTTACGAATGGATGCTTCGATTTGCTTCACATCGGACACATCCGTTACCTTCAATCCGCAAGGGCTCTGGGTGATCTATTGGTCGTCGCCGTCAATAGTGATACATCCGTACGGTTTTTGAACAAGGGGCCCGGACGACCACTGAACCCCGTCGATCAGCGGATAGAGGTGCTGGCCGCGTTAACCTGCGTGGATTATGTCGTGAGTTTTGATGAATCGACTCCGCTCCAGATTATTGAGACGCTTCAACCGGATGTCCTCGTCAAAGGCGGCGACTGGCCTCTTGCCCAGATTGTTGGAAGAGAAATTGTGGAGAAACGAGGCGGGACGGTGAAGAGCATTTCTCTGACTCCCGATGTCTCCACAAGTATGATCATCGAACGCATTCAAAAAATGAATTCGGCTTGTTAAACTTTCTGATATCCTTGAAACGCGAGAAACGCCTCACGATCCGTTCCTACCCGGTTCAACCACGGCATCATTATTGTTATCTCGCCGAGGGTTGTTGAATGTCCATGCGCACCTTAGAAACTCAAACCTTACAGTCCGTTCTCGAAGCCTTAATGGGATCGGAGACCAAACCCTTCATGGTTGGACCGCATGGAGCAAGTCTGGCCTTTACCATCAGCCTGTTGACCAATAACTTACCCACCACAGGCTCTTCCACCCCAACCCTCTATACAAGGACACAACTCCCGAATTCATGGATCATCCTCACGCCTACTCATGACGAAGCAGCTCAGCTTTACCAAGACCTGCACTTCTTCTTTAACCTGTTTGCCCTTCCCACTGAGACCCTGGCCTTTTTCCCAAATCTAGGAACCACCCCTTATGAAGCCACGGCGCCCTCGGTGGATCTGGTGGCTCAACGAATGCGCACGCTGTTTCGATTGCATGAGCAGAAACCGACAATGGTCATCACCACACCGGTAGCCGCGTTGCAACGACTCGTGCCCCAATCGATTTTTGCTCAGTCCTGCCTTACCTTAAAAGTCGGCAGTACGATTGATCGTGAACCATTGATCACCCTGCTTCTCAGAATTGGCTACCGTCGAGTCTCCGTTGTCGAAATTCCCGGTGAATTCAGTGTCCGAGGAGGTATTGTGGACATTTTTTCCACTGCGGAAGCCGAACCCTATCGTATCGAGTTCCTCGGCGATACCGTGGAATCGACTCGACTTTTCGACCCGGCCTCTCAAGAATCGACTGAATGGGTTTCTCTCGCACACATTTTGCCTTCTCGGGAATACCTGGTCCCTCTCGGTAAATCGGACTCCGAGCTACCGGCGGACTCCGAGCTGCCAGCCATTTCCCCAGATGCCGAATGGCGATCTCCTGAACTCTATAAGTCCATGGACACATTGTTTGAGTATTTCAGGGAGGACCCACTCGTCCTCATGGATCGCCCACTGAGCCTGGCCCATGAAGCGCAAACCATGTGGGACGGGTTACTTGAAACGTGGGATCAATTGGAACAATCACACACGGGCGTACCGTATCCCGAGCCTGACGCGCACTTTCTCATTTGGGAAGAATTCCTGGCCTTGATGGCGTTGAGCCCCATCGTGGCAAGTGACGTCGTCCCACCAGCTGAAGGCGAGTGGAACCCGGTGATTCCAGTATCCCTTCAATCCCTCAAAAGCATGGGGTTGGGATTACGTGGTACGTCCTTCACCGAGACCCTCAAAATGCTTGAACAGTTGCGTACCCAAGGACCCGTAACCATCGTGGTTCGTTCAACTGGCCAGGTTGGCCGCCTGTTGGCGTTGTTCGCCGAACACCAAGCACCGGCAATTGAAGGGAAGCCTTCGCTGAAAATCACCACGTCAGAACGCGAGCCATTTTACATTCAACAAGGTTACCTCTCGTCCGGCTTTCTAGTACCGGACACACCATTTGCGATCGTAACCGAGGATGATCTTTTCGCCAAAGTCTCACGCCACCGTCCTCAACCCAAAAGCAAAACCGCGAAGTTTTTGTCTTCGCTGGAAGATCTCAATGCCGGGGATTATGTCGTTCACGTGCAGCATGGAATCAGCCGTTACAAAGGGTTACGACATCTTTCCGTCCAGGGATTTGAAAGCGACTATTTGATTTTGGAATTTTCCGGCAAAGATACGTTGTATGTGCCACTCGATCGCATCAACCAAGTCCAGAAATATCGAGGAGGTGAGCACAACGCGCCAAAGCTGGACCGACTCGGGGGGACGAGTTGGGCCAAAACCAAAGCGCGAGTGAAAAAGGGCATCGAAGACATGACCCACGAACTGGTGGAATTGTATGCCAGTCGTGAAGTCACGACCCGACGAACCTATACTGAAGATACGACCATGACCCATGAGTTCGAGGCGGCGTTTGACTATGAAGAGACTCCGGACCAGATCAAAGCCATCGAGGATATCCAACGAGATTTGGAATTAGCCAAACCCATGGACCGGTTGATCTGTGGCGATGTGGGATACGGCAAAACCGAAGTGGCTATGCGGGCGGCATTCAAAGCCGTGCAAGACAATCGCCAAGTGGCCGTTCTCGTTCCCACAACACTTCTCGCCCAACAGCACTACGAAACGTTTTGTCGTCGGTTTGCTCCGTTCCCGGTTCGCGTCGGTGTTATCTCGCGATTCCAAAGCCCCAAGGACGTCAAAGCCCTATTGCCGGACTTGGCGACCGGTGTCGTCGATATTGTTATCGGCACACATCGGTTACTGCAAAAAAACGTGGAGTTTAAAAACTTAGGACTGGTCATTATCGACGAAGAACAATGGTTTGGTGTTCGGCACAAGGAACGGCTCAAACAAATGCGCAAGCAGGTGGATGTGCTGACGCTGACGGCAACACCCATTCCTCGAACCCTGCAAATGGCGTTTTCTGGGGTACGCGATCTATCGATTATTGATACCCCACCGCAAGGACGGCTGGCCATTCGCACTCAAGTTCTTCGCTCAAATCCGAACATCATTCGCGAGGCCATTCGCCGAGAATTAGCGCGCGAGGGGCAAGTCTTTTATGTGCACAACCGAGTGCAAAGTATGGAGCGGGCCGCAAGCTGGATTCAGGATCTTGTGCCTGAGGCTCGCATACTCATGGCGCATGGGCAAATGAATGAACATGTGTTGGAAGGCGTCATGTTAAAATTCTTTCATGGTGAAGCGGATATTCTCGTCGCCTCAGCTATCATTCAGTCCGGCTTGGATGTGCCACGGGCCAACACGATTTTGGTCGATCGCGCGGATACGTTTGGCTTGGCACAACTGTATCAATTGCGGGGTCGGGTGGGTCGAGCCGGTGAGCAGGCCTATGCGTATTTCTTTTTCCCCAACGAAGAGGTCTTGAGCACCGATGCGCAAAAACGACTCATGGCCATTCAAGAGTTTACCGAATTGGGTTCCGGGTTCCGCATTGCCGCAGCCGATTTGGAAATCCGTGGGGCTGGCAATTTTCTCGGCAAACAGCAGTCCGGAAATATTGCTGCCGTGGGCCTCGACCTCTATATGCAAATGGTCGAACAAGCCGTGCAACACATGAAAGGCGAAACAGTCGAAGAAGAAATTGACCCCACGTTGCACTTGAATGTGTCGGCGTTTATTCCCGATGATTACGTCGAGGATGGGCACCAGCGACTCTCGCTCTATAAACGATTGTCTGCCAGCCAAAAAATTGGCGATCTGGCCCTGCTTCACGAAGAAACTCAGGACCGGTATGGCCCGCTGCCTGATGCGGTCGAGCGATTATTTGAAGTCATGCAGATTAGGCTCTTTGCGAAAAGACTTCGTTTGGAATCGTTGGAAGTCAACAAAGGGACCATCACTTTCACCCTTGACCCCAAGGCCACGATTTCGCAAGAAAAACTCGACTGGCTCATGCAATATGGCGAGGGCAGCATACAATTTCTTTCGCCCCAGTCAATCGCCATTCATACCGGCCAAGAGGAATGGTCGGCTCAAATCGGCGAATTAAATACGATTCTTCAAGGTTTACATAACGCCCCATCGGAACCAGTTCAGGTGTAATCACCATGATGGAGCTCGACAAAATATTTTTTCTTTCTCTTTCAATGACTCATCATCCTAAACTCGTGAAACCTAGCCATAAAGTACTGACTTCAGAAACCCAAGCCTTCTCTTATCCCTCGCCCCCTCAAAGGGGGAGAGGGGAGGGTGAGGGGGTTCTCCCACGCAGCCGATTGATGATGGGATTGCCCATTGCCATATTGCTGGGGCTCTTCAGCTTTCCCCCACCCTCTTCCTTCGGCGAACCTCTCAAGGCTCTCAAGGATGGCATTGCCGCCATCGTGAACACCGAGGTCATTACCATCTCCGAACTCGAAACGGAACTGCGAGATGAAACCATTCGCCTCAGAGCCCGATACGACGGGGAAGAGCTCGAACGACGGCTTTCACAAAAGGAGTATGACGTCATAAACCGGATTATCGAACGCAAGCT
>CAYMQW010000148.1:0-769 GCA_964392595.1 uncultured Nitrospiraceae bacterium | reverse complement strand
GGCAAGGGCCAATGGGATCACTGTATCCGAAAAAGAACTAGACCAAGCTCTGGACCAATTACGTCAATCTCAATCTTCGATAGCCGACTCGATACCACGATCCCAACTTCGAGAAGAACTGATCCTCCGCCGGATGCTGGACTTTGAAGTTCGCCGTCGCCTCATGGTCTCACCCGAGGAGGTCCGCAGTTATTACACCACAGCCCAAGATGAATTCACGACACCTGCCCAATATCATCTCAGGCAAATTTTATTGAAGTTCGAGGGCGGAGAATCCAACACGGATGTATTGGTTCGAGCCGAAGCACTCGTGCAACAACTACAAGATGGAACTGACTTTTCAGAATTGGCACAGCAACATTCCGAAGGGACTGAGAGCATCCTTGGGGGAGATCTGGGCTTTATGCGAAAGAATGAATTATTAGGGCCATTAGCGCGCGCGCTGGAGGGCATGAAGATCGGTGATGTGAGTCAACCTGTTGAAACCGAACTCGGCATTCACATTTTGACGTTGGAAGAAACCACCCTAGGGGAACCACTCCCATTTGACGAAGTCAAAGACACAATCAAAAACAAACTGTTTCAACGGAAAACCCGCGATGTACGAGGAGAGTGGTTGTCGAACTTAAAGGACAAGGCGTATATCGAGATTAAGTTTTAGTTGCAGGGTTAAAGAATAACTAGATTTCCTCTAGCCTTCCGTTTATCCTTTATCATCATTCCAAATCCCTTCCCAAAACTCGAAATCCGAATATCGAAATCCGAAACA
>CAYMQW010000147.1:0-6121 GCA_964392595.1 uncultured Nitrospiraceae bacterium | reverse complement strand
AATAGCAGGGGATTAGAAGAGGTCCATTTGAACTGGTTTGGCCGTAGAAGGCAAAGGTTGGCTGGTTTCTTCAGACATGTCATCCAGAATCTGTTTGAGCTTTTGAAAGTCTTCGCGGAGGGGAGTCATGAGATTGCCCTGATGAAGGGCCGCGGCTGGATGCAATAAAGGAAAGAGAATAAAGTCGGACAACCGAAAGATTTGCCCCCGAACTTTGGTAATTCCAATTTTTCTTTCCAGCAAAGTCTGCATGGCAAAGTTTCCGAGCGAGCACACCAGCTTGGGTTTGATGATCTGAATCTGCTGAAGCAAAAATGGTTTGCAGGTCTCGATTTCATCCGCTTGTGGATTGCGGTTATTGGGCGGACGGCATTTGATGACATTGGCAATGTAAATTTCGGCACGAGACAGTCCGACGGATTCGAGCAGTTCCGTCAATAATTTTCCCGCCGCCCCCACAAACGGAACTCCCTGTTTGTCTTCATGAAATCCCGGGGCTTCACCCACAAACATAATAGACGCATGCGGATTGCCTGTGCCAAAGACAACCTGAGTGCGTCCAGTTGCGAGCCGACAGGCTTGGCACTCGCGTAATGATTGATCTAATTCATCGAGATTCATAGAATTACATCATAGGAAGCGGAGTTTCGGGTTGTCAATGACGTTTGTACAACTGGTTGATCATGGTTTGTGCACACATATCCCCGCTGGCAATGGCGCTTTCCATTTCGGTCGAGGCTCCGGTGTCTGTCCAACTGCCGGCGAGTAGAAAATTGCGGATTGGGGTTTGATTGGAAGGTCGGGCCGGTTCGGTTCCCGGGATGTCTGGCACAAAACCCAATGGTTGCCGGACGATGTGATAGCGGTGAAGAAGCTCTTGGTGTAAATACGTTTGATCTGGAAAGAGGTTGTGTAGGGTTTCAATGGCACAGGCTTTGATCTGCTGGTCGGTCTCTGAGAGGAAATCGGTGTCTTCTGTTGATACGCAGGAAACCAGAGTAGCAGGGCCCTGCGCTGTATGAGTCGGACGGCACAGCGTCCAGGAAAAACGACTGTCATGAAGGATGAGTTTGGGTGTGTTGATCGTGTGGTCCGAGATCGCGTTGAAGGTCATTCTTGGAGTACAGGTGGTTTGACTTATTTGATGAAAGGATGAATAACGGGCGAGCAAACGTTCAGGGAGAAACGAGGACAACGTCGTCGGGTGGACTGCCGCGATATACGAGTCCGCCGTGTAGAGGGTCCCGTCTGAGGCACAGACGCCTGTGATCTGTTCTGCCCCAACTTGGAGATATTCAATAGCTGGAATGTGAGCAATGGTCGCACCTTGTTGTTCGAGTTGTTCGGTTAGGGATTTCACGACCAAGGTTGATAGGTGTGGCAATGGAGATATCCGCGGGCTGTGATCTCGGGATTGGAGAAATACACGGGACAACATTGTCGTGAAATTGCCAGCACGACTGTGCGAAAGGCGTGCTCCCAAGAGAAATCGACATAACGGATCCCAGATTGTTCTTTGAACAGGATAGGTCTGCCCGATATTGGTCAGCCAGGATTCAGCAGTTTGAAGATCCAAGGAGTTAGGCAGGACGGATTCTCCCTCCCACACTTTCTCCATGAAATTGAGAAGGCGCCAACGCTGCCGATACGGGAGAGCTGAAAAAGTTGAAATGCCCCACAGGGTATGCCAAGGGGACGGGAGGGAGGGAATTGAAAATCGAGCTAGTGGTGAGGTCGCGGTTTTACATGCAACAGATATCCGTTTCCAGTTTGATGTATGTTTTGATATTCCCAAGTCTCGTAATAACGAATCAGTATGTGCGTGAGAACCATACAAGACCAAAGGGTCTGAAGTTTCATTCGGAGGGGTGGGGGAAACGGTTGTTTTGTGAAGGTTGTTGTGTGTCTTGAGAATAGTGATTTTGAAATCGGCAGCACAAAGCTGCCAGGCTGTGACTAATCCTGCCAGCGTATCGCCGAGGATCAGAGCATGGGGTCTCATCGTTTAGGAGTAAATCGATTCGTGAGTGAGGTACGAAGCCAACTGCTGATGGCGATGAGAATACGTAGGGGCGGGGATAAACTGATTCGGGATTCAAACACGGCATAGTTGGAGTGGTGGATGCGAGTGAGAATTCTGAAATAAATGCTACGCATGATTTCTGCTGCGAGTAGGGATTGTCGGTCGCTTCGGGACAGGGTGTCATAGACCGCTTGGGCTTTGTCGTAAAATTCATGGGCACGGGCGGCTTCGAATTGCATGAGCTCAAGAAATTCTGTCGAGTTCGTTTTCGCGAACAGTTGCTGTTCGGTGTACTTGAATCTCGCCAGATCTTCTTGTGGCAAATAAATACGCTGACGGTCTGCATCGGTTCCGACATCTCGCAAAATATTCGTGAGTTGAAAGGCGACTCCAAGGTTGATGGCATACTCCTGAGCCCGTGGGTCTTGGGTGCCAAATACCTTGAGACAGATCAATCCCACGATCGACGCGACGCGATAACAGTACGGATAGAGATCATCGAAGGTGGCGTATCGTGTGTGCGTTAAATCCATTTCCATGCCAGTTACGAGTTCTTGCAGGTACTCTTCGGGAATTCCAAGCTGTTTGACATGTGCGGCTAAGCTAATGGTCACTGGATATTTGGGCGTACCCTGATAGACGGCCTTGATTTCCTGTCGCCATTGAGAAAGCTGTTCTTGGGGATTCGTGCCTGGGGGCGGATCATCAACTGCATCATCGACTTCGTGGCAGAAGGTATACACGGTATACATGGCCTCACGGCGAAATCGGGGGAGGAAGAAAAATGAATAATAGAAATTGCTCCCACTCGCCTTGGTTTTCGCGGTGCAATACGCGTGTGCTTCTTCAGGAGTCATGGGGGCCATAGTGTACAGTCATGGATAATTATGAAAGTGGTAGACTTGTTTTGATGACTTGGTTCAATGATTGTAGCGAAAGTTGTTGAGGGAGAAAAGACTGCTGGGAAGTAATTCTTGCGTGGCAACGACTCAAGTATTTAGGCTGAAGGCTCAAGACTGAAGGCTATCACTCATAATGCCTGACGTTTTGTATGATCACGCATGCTTGCCTCCTAAAAAGGCTTTGGCCGTCAGTCTATCCACCTGGGTAGTTGCTTTGGGCGAACCCCTTAGGACTGGGCTTTGAGTTGATGCTGACCGATCCATCCTGATGCGCCGGATTTGGTATGGACCAGGTAGATCCACGTATGATTGACGAGTGCACCATCTAAAATCGTGAGGAGTTCACCGGCTTTGACCGATGGGCCAGCTTGCTTCCCTTGAGCATCACCAGTCAGTTTCAAAGAAGATGGTCCTGAAGGTTTAGCCACCACCGCCACCAGCTGACCTTCTTGAAATGATGGCACCGGAGGTTGGGATGAAGAAGCTATGTTGGTTTCGTCAGTGCCGGGAGTTTTCGAACCCGCATCGGAGTCCGGGGATCTAGAAGCCGGCGCGGTAATCATGCTGGTAAGGGACGAGAGTGCTCCAGGGTCCATCATAAAATACCCGACGCTTGCAGCCACGAGAAGCAAGAGAATCAATACGAGCGGTCGCCGACTTGGTGGCTTGGGATCCAGATCATCCATGTCCTCTAAACCATCATCAAAATCAAGGTCCTGGTCTGTGTCCTTGGCAAAAAACAGGGGCCAAGGGCTAAAGGAACCTGGATTCAATGACATGGTGAACGTTGAATTCATCGGTGAAACCCTCCGTATGAGTTTGAGGGTAAGGCGTCGCCTATTGAGGTGGTTTCGTGTATCGAAAAAACGACTACTATTGTCCTCGAAATACGCATACGCAATACCACCTATTCATATCATTCATCATAGGGCATGTCAATCAATGGGTGAGATCTGTGAGGCATCGTTTGTGATCCGTATTCTGCAAAGAGTGATGTGTTGTGAGTCAAAGGTTATGATGAAATTGTGACTCGTGATGCATGAAGGGTAATGGGAAAAATTGAATACACTTTTCTTAACGAATCACGCATGACGGGTGACGCATCACCACCTCTTTTCCCTTTCCTGGTCCTTCACTTATGACGACTCAAATGGCTTGCATAACCGTGTATCCTTATGCAAAATGCACATCACACACTGTGATCGTCGGGCCATCTATAGAAGTCGTATCGACAAGAACTGTGGGCTGAAACGAAAAGCCGTTGTGCCTACATGAATATTACCCTCAGGTTGCAGCCGCTATCAGGAACAGTCGTGTCAAACAAGGCCTCGTCTTGGTGAACGCCATGCACATTACTGCCAGCGTGTATATTAATGATGATGAGTTGGGGGAAAGATTGCGACGTGTTTCTCGAAACACTCGCGCCTCATGATGCACGATATCGACACGACGAAACAGGCGAGGATAATGTCGACGCGCATAGCAAACGGCAAATCTTGGGTCTAGACGTGACCGTTGCGATTATGAATGGCCAATGAGACTTTGGTCCCTGGGGGGGCGATTTTTTATGGCGAGTTTGAAGGGCGATGCCGCAAGCGGATCTTGATCATCCTGATGGGCGAGTCAGGGCTTGTGATTGCTCAGCCAAATACCGAAGAATACTGAGATGTTGATGGCTGAATCCATACAACTGAAACAGACACCGCGATTGAGAGGAAGATAGCATGTCGAGTTGGTATCGCCCCGATCCGTTAACACGGGATCTGATTCATTTAATCAATGCCCGGCGTCATGATCATGGGGATTCTGAACTAGCCATTGAAGTGCTGCAGGCTCTGCTTGAACAGGAACGGGAGCATGATGTGTTGACCGTGCTGGCGGCGCTGGATGAAGAAATGGCGGAATGGCTGTTTGATCTTCTTGCTGAAGCCTCGTGTTCCGTCTTGATCGAAGGCGATCCGGATGATAAACCGGCTTTTGCGGTGCTCGCGGCTATCGAGTTGCCGCTTCAGGCGAATTTGTCGAGTCCGCTTCAGTTGAAATTACAGCCCGAACGTACGGCTGAGTTATTAAGGGAATGTCTCCACATTCCACCAGGAACGGTGGTCACGGTGGAACGTCGGTTGTTGACGGATACGACCCTGGATTTTCTCACGCTTCAAAAAATTCATGATCATGTATCCGCGATTGCCAATTCGCATCGGCGCCAACCGGTGGCGGCTCGCCTTCATCCCCCTGTCGAATCCACGGCATTTTTATTTTTCGAACTCATTGGGGCTGGCGATTCTTCGCTGCCTGAAACATTAGAAGAAAAAGACCGAGAGAGGTTGATTCAAGACTTAGTGGCACAGTGCCCGGAAATCGCGTTAGCACCCAATTCCCTCGAAGCGCCGGTCTATGCCTCCTATGCAATGTTTGATGCGCAAAATGCCGTGCGATTGCATCGGCTGGCCGATGAGACCGCAGCCGTATGGCATGATCTCGATCCACCTGTTCGTAGCCGAACGATTGTGCACCTTCATACCCAATGCGGAAATGGCGTGTACATGCCTGTGTGGACCGACTTATTCGATCCTGACCTGCCTGACGACTATGGTCCAATCTGGACCTCGCCCGACGTCTGGGTCTTTACCGCTGACCTGCCTATTGAATGGCCAGGAGAAATGTTAACGAATCGACTCCTCGCCGAAGGCTGCACCCGATTCGAAAACCACATCGTCGAAGCCAAAGATAATTAATACTATCCTTTCGGTATCCTGGATTAAAACTCCTTTCTTTTCGGATAGGTGGATTTTATGAAATGCCCTCGGGACCATTCGGAATTACAAACCCATCATTTCTAACAAATCTTTTTTTATCAATGTTTGGAATGTGAAGGATTATGGGTAGGAAAAGATGGGGTGGAATCGCTGAAGAAATATCAAGTTGCCAACGGTAATGCCTTGCCAGTTGGTGAATGCAAACCTCATTGCGACGTGCAGGGAGAAGCGATTTGCCCACTAGATTCCACATCAATGATTGTGAAGGAATTTAATGGCGTGTTAATAGATTGCTGCTCCACTTGTGGGGGAACCTGGCTTGACGGAGGAGAGCTGGAAGTTAGTTGTACCAACCACAGGCAAGGAGAAGAATTAAAAGAAGGGGTCTTCTCCCAAACGAGTGGGTAAATTGGGGCGAGTAATTTCCTGAAAGGCTC
>CAYMQW010000146.1:5824-6141 GCA_964392595.1 uncultured Nitrospiraceae bacterium | reverse complement strand
TAGTCTTTCTTTCAAGCCCGTTTGAGCGACTCATCCCCACCCCCGCTGATGGTAAAGATTTAAACCCATTACTCCAAGACCCTGCCATGGTCATGCACCCGCCTATGCTGTACATGGGCTACGTCGGGTTCTCGATTCCCTTTTCCTTTGCCATGGCGGCATTGTTCTCCGGTCGGCTGGGGGAGGAATGGATTAAAGTCACCCAACGCTGGACGATCTTCGCCTGGATGTGTCTGACCACAGGAATTTTGATGGGTGGTTATTGGGCATATTATGAATTGGGCTGGGGTGGTTATTGGGCATGGGATCCGGTCGAA
>CAYMQW010000146.1:0-5814 GCA_964392595.1 uncultured Nitrospiraceae bacterium | reverse complement strand
TGGAGAATGCATCATTTATGCCGTGGCTCGTGGGGACGGCCTTCCTGCATTCGGTGATGGTTCAGGAAAAGCGGAAGATGTTTAAGGTCTGGAATCTCTTCCTCATCATCGTCACATTTTCGCTTTCGTTAATTGGCACCTTCTTGGTTCGAAGCGGAGTCCTTACTTCAGTCCATACATTTGCCACTGACCCTAAACGAGGTCTCTACATCCTGATTTTTGTGGCCACAGTCATCGGCATTGCCTTTGGTACGTTAATCTTGCGCGCCAACAAACTAAAAAGTCAGGTTGAAATGGACTCCATGGTGTCCCGGGAATCTATCTTTCTCTTTAATAATTTATTTTTCTTGGTCGCAGCGGCCACCGTCTTTCTTGGCACTCTGTATCCACTCATGATCGAAACATGGCAAGGGGCGAAGGTCACCGTCGGGCCTCCGTATTACAACGCCGTTTTCATGCCAATCGCGCTTGGCCTCTTGTTTTTGATGGGCGTCGGGCCCTACATTCCCTGGCGCAAAGCCTCCCAAGCGAGCTTAAAGAAAAATTTTGTGGTCCCCCTGGCCATTGGATTCGTTTCAACCATTGTGTTGTTCGCCTTAGGCATTCACAGTGTCTTTGCATTGGCTGGCGCATTTGTTGTGGGATTTTCTGGGTCAGCGATTTCTATCGACTTTGGAAAAATTGCCTTACTGTATTCCCGACGTGAATCCATCAGCCTGCTGAAGGGGGCTTTTTTGGCTTTTACCTCCAATCAACGACGCTACGCAGGTATGGTCACGCATGTGGGCGTACTGGTGCTGGTGATTGGCATTATTGCTTCGACCGTGTACCAAACCGAAAAAGTGGTGTCGTTACGGGTTGGGGATGAATTCACGATTGATGATTATCGAGTGAAACTCGAACGCATCCACGAGGTCAGAGGGAAAAACTGGAGCGCGCAGGAAGGCGTATTTGAAGTCTACGAAGGCGACACGCTGCTCACCACATTACGACCTCAAAAGCGCGTGTATGATGCCTCGCAAACACCAACGACTGAATCCGCGATTTATGCGAAAAATATGGGGCATATTTTTCTGACCATGCCGGATGTTTCCCCCGACGGAGTGGCAGTGGCCAGAGGCGTAATCAATCCGCTGATCCTCTGGGTCTGGGGCGGCGGCGGCATCATGGGTCTCGGGGTGTTGTTGAATATTTTCCGGCCCAGAAAAAGGGATGAATAGCAGGGGACAAAAAGACGTGATGCGTAAAGCGTAATGCGTGAAGACATTTTTGTTTTTCTACTCATCACGCATTACGCTTCACGCATGACGATTTCCCATTGGCAAGCTTCCCCGACGAATGAAGGATCGCATGTGAACGGGGTGATACCCACTCGATAAAGATCTACATGACACGCACCACACAAATCACCATTCTCGTCGTACTGTTGGGCTTGCTGACCTTGTTCTACCAAGGACTGTGGGGCGATCCTCGGCACATTCCGCCAGTTCTCGTGGGCACCCAAGCTCCCATTTTCGAAGGACCGGATGTTGAGTCAGGCGAACCACTGTCTTCTAAACAGTTCAAAGGCAAAGTTATTCTCGTGAACTTCTGGGCCTCCTGGTGCCAGGAATGCAAAGTCGAGCATCACAATCTATTGAGATTATACGATGAATTTAAAAATAATCCTGAATTTGTGATGCTGGGCATCAATTACCAAGATGAGGTGCCACTAGCCCGCGCCTATTTGAAACAATATGGGTCAAGCTTCCCGCATGTTCGTGATATCAAAGGCGCATTGGCTATTGACTTTGGCGTGTACGGCGTGCCGGAAACATTCGTCATAGATAAAGAGGGAGTTATTCGCCATAAATGGATTGGCCCGATCGTGGGCGATGTCTATACCAATCTCACCAAAAACATCCTGACCCCATTATTAAACGGCTCGAACCCTGCAACATAAATGTCACACCTCTTAACCCTTATGATCCTGCTGTGTTTCGTCTTCCCTTCCGGAGTCTGGGCAGAAACTGTAGATGAGACAGAAATTGATGAGAAAGTACGCCAGATTGCGAAAAATCTTCGGTGCACCGTGTGCCAGACCGAAAATATTTGGGAATCTGGCGCGCCCTTAGCCCATCAAATGCGAGAAGTCGTTCGGGAACGTGTCATCAAAGGCCAATCGGATGAGGACATCCTGGCCTATTTTCACAGTCGCTACGGCGACTACATCATGATGGAACCACCAAAACATGGATTCAATTGGCTCATTTGGTTGGCCCCGTTTCTTTTGCTCCTTGGTGGCGGAGCCCTATTATTGAGGGAAATCAAAGGATGGGTGACTCGAACTCCCGCGCCGCCGACAGAAACTCCCCCACCTCTTGATGAAGAATCTCGACGTCGAATCGAACAAGAACTGCAGCCATAAAGGTGACACAGGGAATTATTGTTTAGGCAACTACAGACTTTAGCTCCCTCGCTCCCTCAGAGGGGGAGAGGGTTGGGGTGAGGGGGTCCCCTCGTTTACAACAGCGATCTATCGTTAGCCGTTCCACACGCAACACCTATCTAGAAAATCTTCATGTCAATCATTTTCCTTATTGCATGCACCATCATTCTCATCGGTGTGCTTGTCGCCATTTCCTCACCATTTTGGCGCAAAGACCCCACCACTCCGGAACTAATTAGCCTGGAAGCCGCTGAAGATCAGGAACGCGCCGATCTCTCCGTCGAACGCGAGGTCCTACGCCAATCACTCCAAGAACTTGAAGTAGAACTCGCCCAGGGCCGATTAGAACAAGTGGATCATGACCGATTAAAAGTCACTGACGAACATCGCCTGATAGGAGTCCTGGATCGACTCGAAGCCTTGGCGACATCTAGTACGCATGCAGCAGCAGAGCAACATACGAAGAAAACGGGGAAGGCTTGGGGCTCGGCGATTGCGGCCAGCCTGGTCGTGCTAGTGTTATCAGTCGGGATCTATAGCTACCTGCAATGGCGCACCATTAACCGGCTCGTGGATGTCCAAGCCGAAATGGGAACTCAAGCGCCAGACCCACGAGAAATGGTCGCCAGGCTAGAAGCCAGACTCAGAGAGAATCCCGATGATGTGCAAGGCCAAATGATGGCCGGTCGATCCTACATGGCCTTGGATCGTATCGATGATGCGAAGAAAGCCTATGAAAAGGTGTTAGAACTGGACAACCGGAATCATGAGGCGCATTACAAATTGGGCATCATCATGATTGAAGAACGAAAATTCGACGACCCCAAAATCTTTAAAGCCGCGCTCAAACATTTCGATCTGGTGTTAATCGACTTGCCGAATCAACCAGGCGTCAATTGGTACAAAGGATTGGCCTTATGGTATCTGAAACGATATCGAGAAACCGAAGAGTACTGGGCCACGGCCCATACCAATCTCAAACCCGGCAGCCAAGACGCCGAATTCGTCAAAAAAGCCTTGGCCAAACTCCGTGAAGGTGAGATACCGTTTTAATTCCCGGAAAGGGCCTCAAGGGCACAAATCCAATTCACTGTGCCCTCTCCCACAAGGCTACTGGTTTCCAAACCCATCAGGCCATTTCCGAGAGGTGTGCATGACAGCAAGAATTCGAATCTGTTTGCCTTTGATGTAATAGGGAAGGATATAGGGCAAGCTTGGCACAATAAGTTCTCGAGTTTTGTCAACCCGACCAGGACGTCCTAAGTGTGGGTTATGGAGAAGGGAATTTCCTGAGGTTTCAATTTTGGTTAAGACTCGGTAAGCAGCAGCAGGGTCATCCGCTGCAATGAATTGACCGATTTCTTTGAGATCCTGAATCGCCTCTTGCAACCATAGAACTTCCATCACCGCTTGAAGGACTCAACAACCTTATTCACCTCGGCAGTAGAAAAAAACTTTCCGCCTCTTTCAGCTTTTTTCAGACGTTGACGGATCCGCTTTTCTTGCCAGTCATACACTTCTAAATAGTGTTCAAGGGCTTCATTAATGAGCCAATTCCTGGAGCGATCAATTCCTGCAGCGATTCGGTCCAATTTCTTCTGAGTTTCGACCGACATCCTCACGGTCACATTTCCAGAATTCTGAGCCATATGCATTCACTCCGATTGCAAAAGATTACTAGTGAAGTATGGCATGGATTTCTATGAATTTCTAGTCAGGATCCGCAAAAATCCCGAGATAGGGGTCTAGAGAACACAAAGAATCCTGAGGGACCGCCCCAAAAAGTCTCAACCCCAGCAACCAAGTTGAGGAACAATGGAAAAACGAATGATTGGAGAGGGCAAACATTGACGGAAAAACAAATTCCTACTAAAGTAGTTAGAAAGTAAGAATTAAGGAGTACGACTATGCGAGTCACCGAAAAAGGTCAAGTCACTATCCCCATCGCCCTCAGAAAACGCTATGGTCTTCAGCCCAATATTGAAGTAGAGTTCGTGGCGGAAGAGGAGGGCGTTCGGATACAAAAACGGGGAACAGGGTCTGCGAACCCATTTCGTGCCCTGAGGGGCGTCGTGAAGAAACGCCTCAAGGTTGATCGGTATCTTGAGGATATACGAAGCCGATGATTACGGCCATCGACACGAGTATCCTCCTCGATGTCTTTGTTGAAAGCGAAAAGGCAGATCAGTCGGAAGCATGTCTTATTCAGGCCTATGAACGGGGAAGTCTCATTATTGCTCCGGTCGTCTATGCAGAGTTAGTGCCCCAAGCCCCAAGCCAGAATGAATTAGATCGATGGTTAAGTGCGGCAGGTATCCAAGTCACACCCTTTACCAAAGACCATGCTTTTAACGCTGGGATAGCTCATGCGGCATATCGCAAAGCCGGAGGGAAGCGCGACCGAATTCTTGCAGACTTTATGATTGGAGCTCATGCTCTGTCCGAAGCAAATACTTTGCTCACTCGTGATCGAGGATTTTATCGAAAATATTTCTCTGGCCTCACAATTCTTCCCAATACCAATAAAACCCAAAAAGGGTGAGATCGTGAAAAACAAAATGTGTCCCGTGCCACCAGGAGAAATCCTTGCCGAGGAATTTTTGAAGCCCCTGGGGATGACGGCCAATGGCCTTGGCCAAGGCCATTGGTGTTCCGACCAACCGTATTACGGCCATTGTAAAGGGAGACCGTGGAATTATTGGCAATACGGCTGTACGGCTCGGAACTTTTTTTGATACAACCTCAGCGTTTTGGATGAATCTTCAGACCAGTTATGAATTAAGACTTGCCGAGAAAGCCCTACCTAAAAGTGTCAGAAGAAATATTGAAGCCCAAAGAGAAACGATGGTTTCAGCATAAAGGTTGACCAAAATCACTAACCCAAAATCTTTAAAGCCGCGCTCAAACATTTCGATGTGGTGTTAATCGACTTGCCCAATCAACCAGGCGTCAATTGGTACAAAGGATTGGCCTTGTGGTATTTGAAGCGGCATCGAGAAACCGAAGAGTAATGGGCCACTGCTCATACCAATCTCAAACCCGGTAGCCAAGACACCGAGTTCGTCAACCCAGCTCTCATAAAATTGCCTGAAGGCAAAATCCCCTTCCAAAGAATTACATCCTGAAACCCCAGGCAAAACTCCTTAGGCCCTGCTTCGAAAAAAAAGTGGATTAAGGCAAATTAAACATCAGAAGTACATTTCCCTGATAACGCTGGTATCTACTAGCCTCTACTACAAAGATTGTAAACTTCTTCATGAGTACTGTTGACCTAGGCAGATACAAGCAAGTGCCTCTAGTCATTTGCACGGTAAAATTTTTGGTTTTTATTAAATCTTGATGGGTCTACGGTTGACTCCGGTGAACCAGATCGCACAACCCAGCGA
>CAYMQW010000145.1:0-6180 GCA_964392595.1 uncultured Nitrospiraceae bacterium | reverse complement strand
ACAATACCGCCAGACGAAATGGATCGTCGTTCAAAGATGGGAAGTTATTCTTGCGCGAACCCTAACCACCAACGAGGGGGATCAAAGCAGGAACGGCTGCCGTTGGTGCGGCAAGGTCGGAAAACATGAGGGTTGCTGACACGGCCCAGTCGATGAAGAATTTGGGGTAAATGCCGAGGAGCAGTGTGCCGGCGATGCAGACACAGATGGCGGTTTTGAGGGGGACTGAGACAGTGAGAGGACTTGGATCGGTTGGTTCGTTGATATACATCTTTTTGACCACAATAAGATAGTAGTACAGCGAGATCACGATGTTTATCAAACCGACAATCAGCAGCGTATAGAGTTCTTGTTCAATGGCGGCAAGAAAGATGTAGAGTTTCCCGATAAATCCAGCGAGTGGTGGCACGCCTGCCAATGACAAAAGAAAAAGCAGCATGGCCGCTGCGAGGAAGGGTGATCGGCGATTCAAGCCATTGTAGTCCTCGATCTCATCACTGTTGATCAGGTTACTCACACCGACGATAACAGCAAACGCGCCAAGATTCGCGAACAAGTAGGTCAACAGAAAGAACAAAATCGCATCGCTTCCTCGCTTGGTTCCTGCGGCTAGCCCAATCATCACAGTGCCAATTTGGGCAATGCCGGAATACGCCAATAGCCGTTTAATATTTTTCTGCGCGATAGCCACAATGTTGCCATAGGTCATTGAGACAATCGAGGCCACGACAAACAGCAACACCCACATGGGCTTAAACGTGATGAGCGCGACATAGAACATGCGAATGAGAATAGCTAATGCTGCTGCCTTCGGAGCGATGGAGAGAAACGCGGTAATCGGTGTTGGAGCGCCTTGATACGTATCAGGAATCCAAGAGTGAAAAGGCACCGCGCCGATTTTGAAGCCGAGAGCGGCAAAGATCATGATAAAGCCAATTGCCAAACCGTAGCTTCCTGGTGTCGATGTCATTTCAGAGAATATTAAGGTTCCGGTTTCTCCATAGACCAGGCTGATCCCGTACGCCAAGAGACCTGCGGCAAACACGCCTAGAATGAAAAATTTTAGCCCTGCTTCGCTAGACCGTTCATCTTCTCTGAGGTACGCGACCAACACATAAAAGCCGAAGGTGGAAAACTCTAACGTTACAAACACCGACAACAGATCCTGGGCTGAGGCCATAAACATCATGCCCAAGGCCGACATCATGACGAGGAAATAATATTCGCCACGGAAGAAGCGGAAATTCTTGACGTAGTCGATAGACATCAACAGGACAAGCACAGTGGACAAAAGGATGAGGATTTTAAAGAAGATCGCCACACCATCCAGGACATACATGTCCTTAAACAAGGCACCGTGGACCCCGATGTAATCGAACCAAATCAGATTGATGAGCGTGGCAATAATTCCGCCAACCGAAAGGTATGCAAGATTTTCGTGATCTATATTTTTGATCGAAAAATCGACGGCCAACACCACACACAACCAGAGTGTGAGAAAAATCTCTGGTGCGAGGAGGAGGAGGTCGGAGGCGGATAGTGTGAGATCAAATATCATAAGAAATTCAGTTAATCGTAGCTTTCATGACTAGGGTATTTTAATTTTCTGATGAGCTAACCCCTCACCCTAACCCTCCCCTCAGGGGCGAGGGGATTTGAGGTGCACGTCTAAAGTTAAAATACTGTAGGACTAATAATTTTTCTCCTCAGACGAACAACACCAATATTCTCAACCAAGGCTCTACCTCCCCCCCTACTTACAAAGGAGGGAAATGTTGGAAAGTGCCTGCTCAAAAACCAAATCGGTTAAAGGGTCTATCCATTTTTCCAAGGATGATCCTTTGGTTTACGGAAAGATCCCCGCTGTACTCTGCGCAATCGCGGGCGCCACTTGGTTGATTCGATCTAGCATGGGTTCTACCGTTGACCGGACCACGTTATAAAAGTGCATTGGGAAAATGCCAAAGAAAATACTCGCACTGATCATCAGGAGCAGTGGCATTCGATCCACCCATTGCGAGGTATCCCTCACATGCTCAAATTCCGGTGACAATTTTCCGTAGAACAGCCCCCGCATCATTTTGAACAAATAGGCGAGGGTCAGCACAATTCCCAACACCGCGACGATGACTTGGAAGGGATATTTCTCCCAACTGCCCACGATAATCATCACCTCGGCGATAAAGTTCACGGTACCAGGCATGCCGACTGATGCCATGCAGGCCACAAGAAACGCACCGGCAAGGAAGGGCATCTTCTGTGCCAACCCTCCTAATGACGGGATGTCACGCGAGTGCGTTTGGTCATAGACCCATCCCGCCATGGCGAAGAGCATTCCCGTGGCCAGGGCATGGGCAAACATATAAATGACCGCCCCGGTCAAACTGATGTAGTCCAACGCGGCCATGCCCAAAAATATGTAGCCCATGTGGCTCGAACTGGAATACCCGATGATATATTTGGTGTCCCTGGCATAATAGGACACAAAGCCGCCGTAAATAATACTGAAGACACACAAGACCGCCGCAATGGGCATGAGTTCGCGTGTAATCTCCGGCATAATTTCAAAGGCCACACGGATAATGGAGAAGTGTCCCAGCTTCATCAGCACGCCGGCATGCAACATGCTTGTCGCGGCAGGCGCCGCGGCATGCCCGACGGGTGACCAGGAATGCAACGGCCATATCGGCGCGATCGAGGCAAATCCAAAAAAGATGAGCAGCCAAATAATGTTGCCCAACAGGCCATCAAATTTTGCCTGCTCACGTAGCACCAAAATGTCGAACGTATGTACGGGCGAGAAATGGTAAATCAAGAGGATACCCATGAGGGCGAACACGGCGCCTGCCGACAAGAACAGCGTCAGCTTCATGGCGGCGTATTCTTTGCTGTTCGCCCCAAAGTTGAAAAAGAATTTGGTGGAATCCCTCAGCTTCAAGCCTTCTGGATCAGTCATGCCCAAGTAGCCCTTGGTATGACTGCCCCACACCCCCAACAGCAAATACATGGGTAGCACGGACATTTCATAGAAGAAGTAGAGGAAGAACAGGTCCAGCGACATGAAGACCCCAATGGTCGCTGCGGCGAGTATCAACAAAAAGATATAAAATTCTTTGGTTCGATCTTTGATGTGCCACGAAACAAAAATACCCGCGAAGAGTAAGAGCGCCGAGGCAAAGACCAAGGGGGCCCCAATGCCATCCACGCCAATATAGAAGGCAATACCCAATTCCTCAGACCACGGCCAATGGGTTGTAAACTGGAACCCGCCCGCATTCGGGTCGTAGGCCATGAACACGTACGCCGAAGCCAAGAGGGCGAGGCCAGCAGACGCCGCAGCTACCATGCGCACCATGAGGGCTTCCCGATTCGGGACAAAGATCAACGCAATGGCACCAAAAAATGGCGCGAATAATACTGTGAGTAAGGCCAAAGAACCCATAAAATTTATTCTTTCACCAGGAGGCGTGTAGTCGGAGAATCCATCGCAAGTCTTCTTTCGAACTCAATACTTGCCACGGAACCTCGCTCTAATCTATCGACGACCGCTTGCACTGAGCCATTGATCATTCGCAAAAATGGTGACGGATACAAGCCGATCCAAAAAATCATGACGCACAGCGACCCGGCTATAATGGTCTCACGTGGAGTCAAATCCTGTAGCACGTGCGGCACTTTTTTTCCCAACGGGCCAAAGATCGCTCGTTCGTAATACCACAGGAAATACGCTGCCGCGAAAATCACACCGGAGACCGCCACAGCCCCATAGACCCAATGCGCTTGAAAGGCGCCAAGCAGAATCAGAAACTCTCCAATAAACCCATTCGTTCCGGGCAACCCAATTGACGCCATGCCAATGATGAGGAAGAACGTCGCGAACAAGGGCATCTTGGCCGCAATGCCTCCGGCTTGATCCACAAGGGTATTCCCCGTTCGGTCATACAGAAAGCCTGCTATGAAAAAGAGTCCAGCCGTCGTAAAGCCCAAGTTGATCATCTGCAACAAGCTGCCTTGAATGCCTTGAAAGTTCAGCGCAAACAGACCGATCACGACGAAGCCTAAATGGCTAATGCTGCTATAGACCAAGAGACGGCGAAAGTCAGCCTGCACAATTGCAATGATCGCGCCATACACAATTGCAGATAGGCCGAGGACCATGAGTATTACAACCACGGTTTCATTCGTGGAGGCTTCAGGGAGCAACGGAAAACTGAAGCGGAGGAACCCATACGTTCCCAGTTTGACGCCAGCCAATACTACCGACATACCAATGGGCCCTTGAACAAGCGCATCCGGCAACCAGGTGTGGAAGGGAAACACCGGAGCTTTAAAGGCCAGCCCCATAAAGATGAACCAGAAAATCAGGATCTGTTGGCCGACCGGCACGGGAACCGTCAGCAATTCGAGGAAGTCGAAACTATAGGAATTCGTCACATCATGATAATTCAAGCTCAGCAGCGCGAACCCCACCAACATAAAGACGCTGCCCAACAACGTGTAGAGAACATACTTTAACGCGGCATACTCCCTCTCTTCTCCCACCCCCCACATTTTGATGAGGAAGTAGCTGGGAATCAGCATCAGTTCCCAGAAGACGAAGAACAAGATTAAATCAATGGACACGAAAATGCCCATGATCATCGTTTCCAAGACCAGGATGCTCATGAAATAGGTTTTAAGATTCTGGGACACCGCATCCCAGGAATAGAGCACAATCAGGACGGTGAGAAAGGCTGTGAGACCGACGAATAAAATGCTAAGGCCATCGACGGCGAGGTGATAGGAAATTCCCAGTGGAGGAATCCATTCATGCCGTTCACTGAATTGCATGGCGGCAGAATCGGGAATGAACCGCCATAAGAGCAAGGCAGCTAGGATGAACTCAAGCACGGCGATCCCGAGGGTGGACTTCTTGAGAAGATCAGGATCCTTCTGCGGCCACAGCAAAAGCGCTCCGACGAACGGCAAGAAAATCAGGACCGATAGTAGGGGAAATCCAAATTGCAGTTCTTCAAGCATCGAAAATAACTCAGGCCTCGTTACAAGAACGATGTTCCGGTCAGCCACACAATAATTAAATGCACAAGAATAAACAGTCCAATCACAAAGACCGCGGCGTAATGATTCACCAGACCCGTTTGCATTTTCCGCCACGACTGGGCCGCAAAATGGTTAGCGAACCCAATCACATTGAGACCAGCGTAAATCACATGTTTCTCCGTCCACGTGACCCCAGCCCCACTCGCATCGGCCCCATGACCAATCCCGCGAATGAAGCGATCGATAATATTCTGATCGATCCAATCCCCTATCTGGCCAAGACGCTTACACGGCTCAACAATGATCGCATCGTACAATTCATCCACATAGTATTTATTCAAAATGGTGCGATACGCGCCGGCAAATCGTTCCGACCACTCTCCTGCCAACTGCGGTTTTACGGAATACATATAGTGCGCCAATCCCCAACCACCCAGCGCAATACTAATAGCCACAGCCATTAAACCGATCAACGTCCCCGTACTCACTTCATGAGGCACTGCGCCAAGTGGTGTCGCCACCGTCGCTAAAAATCCATGGAACCAGCCATGCTCGGGCGGAACACCTAAAAAACCACCAACAATCGCGAGACCAGCCAACACCATAAGCGGCACCGTCATCACCGGCGGCGATTCATGGATATGATGATCGACTTCAGGATCAACTCGTGACTGCCCGTAAAACGTCAGATACGTGAGCCGGAACATGTAAAAGGACGTCAAAAATGCCCCAATGGCCGCAAAAGCGTAAAGCACGTATCCCAAAAAATCTCCCTGAAGAAACGCGTGCGCCATAATCTCATCTTTACTCCAAAATCCGGCCAACGGTGGAATCCCCGCAATGGCCAGGGTGCCGATGAAAAACACCGTATGCGTAATCGGAATCCTTTTAGAGAGCCCACCCATCTTTCGAATGTCTTGCTCGCCATTCAGCGAATGAATCACCGCCCCGGCAGTCAAGAAGAGGAGCGCCTTGAAGAACGCATGGGTCACCAGATGAAAGATGGCGGCAGTGTATGCGCCGACCCCGCAGGCCAAAAACATATAGCCCAACTGGCTGACGGTGGAGTAGGCCAACACACGCTTGATGTCGTTCTGAACCAGTCCAATCGTGGCGGCAAATAACGCGGTAATGCCTCCA
>CAYMQW010000144.1:0-6223 GCA_964392595.1 uncultured Nitrospiraceae bacterium | reverse complement strand
GCCCACGTGGCCAACATCGAAAGATCCGTGAAATCTCCAATGCCCCAATTCCGAGCACTCGATAACCCATACAATTGAACGGTCACTCCCCATGACCGATTGGGCTCGTCGGGCAAGTAACAGTTCGGGGGGGCGACAATGACCAACGCCTCTCCACGGACGGTCCGAGAGAGCCAGAATGCCGTGACCGAAAGACGATAATAGCCAAGAGGCAGATCTTTGGGAAACGACACACCGAGTCGACAGTATGCTTTTCCATGTATCGTGCGTGAGGCCATCAGCGAAAACTGTTCTCCAGACATGTCATCGCCGAATTGCTGACCCTGTTCATCCACTAATTGCCAAGCCACCGTCATGCGAGGAACCTGAGTGCCGGAAATCGGAACCGTGAATTGCCAGCATGCAGAATCGTTCCCTCGCCAGACCACAAACACTTCGTCAAGCACCTTCGTCCAATGCTGAAGGCGTACAGCCTTCAAAGATTGATGCGCCTCCTCGTCCGTAGCCACGTTCACTCCCATCGCGTGCAACAGAGCTTGGAGGGTCGATGTTGGAACGACATGCACTACGCCCGTCCCGTCACGATATCTCAACTCAATACCATGCGCACGCGCGAGGGCCTGAAGGGTTTTTTCATATTTGA
Source organism: uncultured Nitrospiraceae bacterium (assembly GCA_964392595.1). GTDB lineage: Bacteria > Nitrospirota > Nitrospiria > Nitrospirales > UBA8639 > Nitronereus. Next base: position 5,580 of record CAYMQW010000144.1, on the reverse strand, counting down.
GGTTCATCGACATCAGAATTTGATAAGAAGGGTTCGGATTCCGATTCCAAGATTGGTAGATTCCCATTGACGGGTTCGGGATCGGCTGCTGGTTGGACTGGAAGATGATCGGGTTTCATCACACCTTTGATCGCGGGATCATGAACAAACGGAGCATACTGTGCCAGTCCCAACGTCACCTCATCCCCTTCCTCAACCAATAAATCAATTTCTGGGATTTGCTGGGTAAAGGTGGCTAACAAGGCTCCCCGAGGAGTAGACACCGTTAAGAGCAACCGTTCAGGCTCCTGATGCTTTCGAATAACGATCCCCTTCACAATTTCGTTCTGAGCCCGAAGCACAGCAGGCAAATACGGTGACACGGATGCCGGAATAAATCGCACCCCGCTCAATCCAGCGCCCACACCCAGCACAAAAATGACGACTCCCACCCACACTTTCATCTAAGAGCCTGTCCAAAATTAGACTGATCTACTGCGGATACACTGGGTATGGCCAGAGCTTTCGATCCTTTTCGAGAAATAGTCCCACTATTCGCCTCAAACGATCGAAACATCTGACTCAAACCAGCACCCTCTCATGACGATCGCTCATCTCGGACAGGCTCCTAGGGCACAACCTGAAGAGACATTGAACGACACGTCTTTCTATTGAAGTTATCAGATTCAGCTTCACCATGGACCAAAGTTCCATTCTTCACAACCTGCATTACCACCACACTCAAACCACAGCGCTACACTCCTTCATACGTGTCATCCAACCATCATTCTCCCACGATCAACCATGCCATTCATGGTACCCTTAGCATCTTCTACCAATTCATTAGCCCGCTCACCCATGTCCTCCACCATAGTCCGAAGATGCCGGCGAGTCCGGCTCCCCGACTGAGGAGCGAGTAAAACCCCCATTCCCAGGCCAAAGATTAATCCGGAAAAAAAGATCAAGCCAGCCATAACGGCACAGCGTGTTTCAGTATCCATAATCCCTCCTTTTGTTGACACAAGGCTCAACTCCTCCCTACTCAGTTCACTTTCAACAACTAGATGCCTTCACTTTTACCCTCACCGATCCTGAGAAAAATGGTCCCAAAGAAGGACGGATGAGAGATAATGAACATATCGACTCCAATCGAGCGGAAAATTCATACAACGGTTAGTCTCTTCTCGGCACCTGGGGGAACCAAACTGAGGGGAATGACCAAAGAATTTTCGCGGATGGGGGACAACACACCAAATCCCATCATTGAGACAGTTTATTCCATGCGTCGAGCGCTGCGACTTTATAGCACTCAGCCATGGTCGGATAATTAAACACCGTCGTCAAAAAGTAGTCCAACCCACCTCCAAGACCCAGTACGGCCTGCCCCACGTGGACAAGTTCCGTGGCACTCGACCCAACTACATGCACACCGAGAAGCTGCCGAGTGTGCCGATGAAAGAGCAACTTCAATAAACCCGCATCATCCCCCACAATCTGACTTCTGGCAATTTCCCGATACCGCGCCAACCCAATTTCGTACGGAACTTTTTGTTTGGTGAGCGCTTGCTCCGTCTCCCCAACCATGGAAATCTCAGGGATGGCATAAATCCCAATCGGAAAATAGGACACCATCGGTTGGACGGGGATATCAAAGGCATAGCAGGCCGCCAATCGACCTTGTTCCGATGAAGTGGCCGCGAGGCTGGGATAGCCAATCACGTCACCAGCCGCAAAAATATGAGAAACATTTGTCCGAAAGTATTCATCGACTTGAAGACGACCGCGGGCATCCACCACTAATCCGGCAGCCCCAACATTCAGGGAATCCGTTGCGCCCATACGGCCAATCGAAAAAAGCACAAGATCCGACACCAGCCGCTTCCCGGATTCAAGATGAATGACGGCCCGCTTGGGTGTCCCTTCCGACACATCCAATCGTTCAACCGTTTCTCCCGAACGAAATACCACATTGTTATTGCGCATTTGATGAATGAGTTCATCCACGATTTCGGAATCGAGAAACTCCAACGGGCGATCTCGTCGATCCACCAAGGTCACCTCTACACCGAGAGCCCCAAACATCGACGCATATTCGATCCCGATAACCCCTGCACCAACTACGACCATGGTTTTGGGCAATCGTCGTAAATCCGTAACCCCGTCACTGTTGATAATGACCTCCCCATCACAGGGCATTCCCGGAGGGGGGGCCGGGACCGTGCCCACTGCAATGAGAATACGGTCAGCTCGAACATTCAGCGTTTGGGTGTCACCCGATATCTTGAGCGTATGCGGATCGAGAAATGCAGCATCCCCTCGTAACACCTCAATGTCGTTACGTTGAAGTTGACGATCGATCACATCGCCTTCCCGTTCAACCACATCATTGACTCTCGAAAGGAGGCGCGTGATCGTCAACCGCTCACTAGGGGAAAAACCGTGATGACTTCGAAACTGTTCAGCCTGTTTACCAAACGCCAACACCGCCTCCCGAAACGTTTTACTGGGAATCGTCCCCGTACCCAGACACAGCCCACCCACCACACAACGTTTTTCCACCACCGCCACGCGTTTCCCCACTTTCGCGGCTTGAACGGCAGCGCGTTGACCCGCCGGGCCACTGCCAATACATACAAGATCAAAGACTTTGTGGTCGCCCATCCCAAATTCCTTCACGATTCTTTTTCGACTGAACAGCTCTAATGACATTGTCCCGCATCTTCAGTCTTCCGTCTACGCAAAAAATTGAGCCCCACCCCCTGAGGAATGAGGCTCGAAATGTTTCTACGTAAGGAACCGAGCGAGGTTTACGCTTGAGATTTCCGGTACCGCCACGCCACTAACCCAGCAAAGCCAGTGCCCATCAGGAGCAATGTGGCAGGCTCAGGCACAGCTTCAATATTCGCCTTGAGATCAATCCCCAAGGCACCGGAGGAAGGCCTAGATTCACCACCCTCGTTATCCCAATTGTTTGCCCACAGGACAAACGATGTTTCAAAAAGACGGTTGGGGCCCGTGGTACTACCCATATAATCGTTCGCATCAAAGTAAAACGTCCCAGAAACTGGGGCAGACACACCCGTCAGAATATAGTTCAGTTCGCCATCAACTAGCCCATTCGCCTGCTCAACTAAAAACCCACTTGTGATATTTAACGTAGCTTCTGAACCGGGCATGCCCACAATATCCATTGTCAGTGTACCCATGATATTCATCAGACTTAAAATTCCTGGAGTTCCAGAGAGATCCCCCAAGAGGATCCCACTTATCTTGTCATACAAATGGGTCCCACCGGTATAGTAGCCAGAGGAGCCCATTTCATTGGTTGCAGCGTGGATAAGGCTATAGCCAAAGCCGCCCATGTTCCCACTGGGTTCAATAGTAATTTTCACCGGCCCAGCCCAGCTCGTCGCGGCACACAATGCCGTAAACGAACATGCCAAGACCATGTTGCGAAGGATTGATGGTCCGCTCATAACACTTCTCCTTTTGTTCACCCTTCACCATTTCATAATGAAACAGCCACAGGGGTATTACTGTTTCGGTTGATCCGGCTGAACGATTAACCCACGATGCGAGCCATGCCCACGCAAACCAATATCTTTTCCACGGTCCGCGCAAAGGTTAAACCATCATGATTTCAACAGGTTAAGATTGCCGGCAGACACGACGAACAATCCGAATCGAAAAATTCGAAAAAAAGCTGAAAAACCCTGGCTATCGAAAGGGAAAAGAGTAAGGGAACCGCCAACAATGAGAAAGGACTCGAGAAGTCTATGGCCTCGTGACAACAACAAAGATCCCGACATGGTGAAGGAAAGAACACGTAAGGCCGATGGCAATGAAACAAAAAAATCGAGCCCCACTCCCTGAAGAATAAGGCTTGAAATGTTCGCGTGCAAGAGATCAAGCAAGGAGATTACACTTGCGATTTCCGATACCGCCACCCGACCAATCCAACGAGGCCAGAGCCTAAGAGGATCATCGTGCTAGGTTCCGACACAGGTTGACTATTCGCTCAAAAATCCATCCCTATATCATAATTCTCGAGATCTCCCCCCCCCCAAAGCTGCAGGTAGGACAAGTTCAAAATATTGGCGTTTTGTGAGCTCAAAAAGGTGAGTCTTCCAATTAGTTCACGACCACCCAATGCATCTTGTCGGATCAGTAATCTCGCAATCAAAATATCCCGATGGATTGGAACCAGAATTTGTTTGGATCATTCCATCCGTGATCGTAATAAAATATCCAGGATCGCCATACAGGACACCCATGATGTTCGACAGCGTATTTCCACTCGTTGTATCGAGGTCAGCCGTCAAGGTCCCATTTAATGGCTTGAATTCCTGAAACAGGAGGCCCCTGCCAAATGGCTTTTGTGGAGGAACGTGGCGCTAAAACTTGGAAAGCCTCCATTTTAGATGACGAGATTAACGGACACGGCCCAACTCGGCGCAGCACACAATAATGTAACAGCACATGCTAACACACTGGTTCAAATGAATGAATAATTGATTGTAAGTTCATGGCACTCCTCCCTTTTTTTAGCCTTCGCCATCTATGATGGGAAGGCCCCATGGTTTTTAATGTTGCGGTTCACCTGGCGCGTTGGCTAACCACCGATTTGCTTCTCATGTTCGCTAGAGCAGAATCCGTGCCACTCTCGGCAAAGGACACTAACCTTCAGGGTTTCAACGAGTTAGGATTTCCGGCTAGACATAATCGCCCATCCCAAACAAAGAATTCGAAAAAAATTTCCGACAGTACCTGACGATCAAGATGGAAAATATGAAAGAACTCGCCACCAACAAGAACGGATTCAGGAAAACAACGGTCTTTTGCCTATGGAAAAAATACTGACAGGCTGGAGGGATAAACTACTAAAGCCGTTTCACAAGAAATCACAAGAGAGGAATACAGTCGGAGTAGGAATACCCATTACTGTACACCCCTCCACGGGTCCCAGCGAGCGCTGCTAACACATTGGGCTCTTGCCTCAGGTGATAACGCCAAGTCTTCTCAGAGGATACGGGTGACAGATACGGGCCGAAAGAATCCAATGATCGATCACGCACTTCATGCGCTCCCAGGTCACCTTGGTTTTCTGGCTGCGTCGCCGAAGCGACCGCCACCAGAGCCAGGGCACGCGAAAACGGAACAGCGCCAACGCCGGGCCGTTCATCGGCATGCCGTAGTACGGGCAATGCCCCCGAACCACCGACGCCACCCACTGGCCCACTTCCGAGACAGGGTCGTGCAAGCGTTGCCGAAGGAGGATCTTCACCTCCTTCAGTTTGGCTTGCCCCCTCTTGCACATGGTCTGGCGCAACACCGTACACAGGCCATTCCTTCGCTTCTTCGCGCAGATATGCGTGAAGCCAAGGAAGTTGAAGGTCTCCGGTTTTGACCGGCCCACAGGAAGAATATGCATGCAGAATACCTGGTAAGATGTCCGACAGGGAAATTTACGTTTCGCATTTTTTAGACCTTTGGCTATTTCACGGATTCAACGTTGGGACAGTCGTGTTCTCTTCCATTGATTAATAGTAACTACTCAGGTGTGCTGCTCTTTGTCATGAATTGTGCCGGCAGGAAGGGGTG